>DASUCP010000280.1:0-10162 GCA_036275975.1 Sphingomicrobium sp. | reverse complement strand
GAAGTGAAAGTACGCCAACGTCAATTGCTACTCGTCATTCTCACCGATCGGCATTCCGGGCGGAACACGCGGATAGCGCGCCGGATCGGCGAGCACCTTGTCGAGCGACTGCCGGTCCTTGAGCAGCGATGCCAGGCCATGCGCCCAATCCTGCTCCGCAGCCTGGCGACGTTGCCGCTCGAGTTGATCTGCAAGACGGTCGAGTCGTCCAGCAAGCTCCATGGAAATTGTCGGTGACAGCGAAACGTCGTGCTGCACACGCGCGAGACCGAGAACGCTCATTGTCGCGATCCTTCGACCGACCTCAGTCGACGTTTGCGACAAGGTCCTTCCGAGGAGCAGGTCGAACAATTGGGAGGGCGCCGGAACGCTTGCGTCGCCAGCATGCTGGCTCTCGAGGCGGTCGAGCCGGTCAGGCGCGAGCAAGGCGTCCAGGGTTTGAACCGCGCCGACTTCCGTCGCCTTCAGCGGATCGAAGACTGGGCCGCCGGCGGTCGGAATGATCTCGATGTCCGTCTGGCGGTCGCTGTCCCCACCAAAGCCGCTCGACAGGAGCGAATTGAGCTGGGGCGGCACTGTGAGCTCGGTCGGCGTGAGCGTGTCGAGAAGCGCATAGAGCGCGGCCCATTGCGCCGAGCCGTGGACCACCTGCGCGACCGAATCCTCACCGTTCACGACGTAGGGGAAGTTGACCCCTCCCACGGATTTCGCGGCCGCTTCCACCTGGTAGCGATCGATCAGCCAGATCGGAACGAACGCACGCCTGAGATCGGCGAGCGACTCCCCGGCCGGCAGTGCACCGCTTCCGAAGCGCGCCACCGCGGTTTTTCGCACAGCCATGACACGCCTCAGCTCTGCGATCGGATCAGGACCATCGTCCCACAATGAGCCGAGCGGCTGGCCAGCACTGACGGGCCGAGCATCGTTGTCGGCGACGAAGCGCAGACCTTCCGTGCGTGCCTCCGCTACGATCGGCCGCGCCTCCGCATCGGTCTTGGCCGAGTACAGCCACTTGATCATAAACTTGTCCCACGGGCCGAGGCCAACGCCGTAAGCATCGCGCAACGACGGCGCTCCGTTGGCATCCAGCGTGACGCGCGGGCCGGGATAATCCATGACCGAGTATCGGCCCTGCGTGCTCGCCGCGAAGTTGTGCGCGAGTCCCAGCGCGTGGCCGACCTCGTGTGCACCGAGCTGGCGGATGCGTGCCAGCGCAGCCGTGATCGGATCATTGGGATCGCCCGTTCCGGTCAGCCCTGCACCGACCAGCGCCTGGAAGATGATCAAGTCCTGGCGCGTCCGAAGCGAGCCGAGCAGAACCGATCCCTTGATGATTTCGCCGGTCCTCGGATCGGCGATCGGCTGGCCGTAGGACCAGCCGCGTGTCGCACGGTCGACCCAGTTCACGACATTGTAGCGGACGTCGAGTGGATCCGCGCCTTGCGGCAGCACGTCGACCTTAAAGGCGTTCTCGAACCCGGCGGCGCTGAAGGCGTCGTTCCACCAGCTGACGCCCTCCAGGAGCGCTGTGCGGACGGGTTCGGGAGCGCTGCGATCGATGTAGAAGATGATCGGCTTCTTGACCGGGGAGCGCGCGGTGGCCGGGTCGACCTTCTCGAGTCGGAAACGCCGCGCGAGATCGCTGACGATCGGCGCACCCAAAGGCGCCGAGAAATCGACCTTCTGAAGTCCGATCGTGTAGCCGTACGGATCGCTGCGCGGCATATAGCCAGGGTCCGGCAGCGCGATCAGCGAATGACGAAGGACGAGCGTCAGCGTGTTGCCGCTGACGATATTCGTGACCTCGGCCTGTGGCTCGTCGGAGCGGAAGGTCAGCTTCGCGGCGAATTCGGCGTTTTTCGGGAAAACCTTTACGAAACTCGGGTCGGCAGCGCTGAGCTCGGGCGCGAACTTGAAGTCTCCCCCGCCCCCGTTCTTGATCGCCCGCGCCACATCGAGATCGTCGCGGGCGAGAAAGCCGGCGAGATCGACGGTGTACGAACCGTCCTTGGCGGTGTTCAGCACATCGCCCATCCAGAGTGTCGAGGTCGCGAAAGACGTATCCACCGCGCGCTGCTCGTCCGGATCGCCGCTGGACGCGATGAACTTGCTGTTCTCGACCTCCGCCGCGACTTTCTTGCCGATGCGGCGGAAGACGAGGATGCGGGTCTCACTCGCCGATGCGCGATCGAGGCCGATCGGCGCGGAGCCGAGTCCCGTGCCGAGCTGAGTCAGATAAATGTAGCGCGCCGAAACGCCGCTTGCGTCGGGTTTCGGAAAGGTCGCGATGATCTTGCCGGTGAGAGGGTCCGCCTTGACGTCGAGTAGCGGCTTCTCGGCCGGAGCAGTCGCAGGTGCCGGTGCCGCCGCAAACGACGGCGCCCCGACGGCGGTCGCAAGCGCAAGGCAAAGTAAAGACGCAAACACGTAGCGGCCCATGAAGTCCCTCCCGGAGAGCCGGCGACGCTAAGGCGTGGTCGATGCGCTGTCCACGCCCTTGCACGAGGCGAAAACCAGCCCCACAGCAAAGGGCGAATGGCTATACGTTCCCTCTTCGCAACGCGCCTTTATGAGGGCGAGGTCTCAAATAAGAGCTTGCTCGCACAATTGGCGCATTCGATCCGCAGCCTTGCCGAGGACGATGCAGCGGGACAGCGCTGGAGCCAGGAGCACCGTTACTCGGGCTATACCAGTTACGCCTCGCTCAACGATCTCCCCAAGCGCGATCCTGCCTTCGGTGAGCTTGCAAGAATCTTGGCCCGCCACGCTGCGGTCTTCAGTCGCGAGGCAGCGTTCGATCTGCCCCGCAAACCGCGACTCGACACCCTGTGGGTGAACCTGTTGAAATCCAGTGGACATCACAGTGGACACATTCACCCTCACAGCATCATTTCGGGGACATTCTACGTTGAGGTCCCCACGGTGTCCGCCGCAATCCGTTTCGAGGATCCTCGCCTCGGGCTGATGATGTCCGCACCCTCGCGCCGCAAGGATGCGCCGGACGACCTTCAGCAGTTCGTGACGGTCGAACCGCGCGCGGGCCTGCTGCTGATGTGGGAGAGCTGGCTCAGGCACGAGGTGCTGTCGGGCACCGGCCGCGGCGAGCGGTTGAGCATCTCCTTCAACTTCGCCTAAAGGGCGGCGACTTCCCTCACCAACCAGGACAACCATGGGCTTCCGCTGTGGCATCGTCGGCCTGCCGAACGTCGGCAAATCGACGCTTTTCAATGCCTTGACCGAAACCGCCGCGGCGCAGGCGGCAAACTATCCGTTCTGCACGATCGAGCCGAACGTCGGCCGCGTCGCGGTCCCCGACGAGCGGCTCGACAAGATCGCAGCCATCGCGAAGTCCGCCAACGAGATCGAGACCCAAATTGAGTTCGTGGACATTGCCGGCCTGGTCCGTGGTGCGAGCAAAGGCGAAGGCCTCGGCAACCAGTTCCTCGCCAACATCCGCGAGGTCGACGCCATCGTGCATGTGCTGCGGTGCTTCGAAGGTGGCGACGTGACGCACGTGGAGGGACGCGTAGATCCGATTGCCGACGCGGAGACGGTCGAAACCGAGTTGATGCTTGCGGACCTAGAGAGCCTCGAGCGTCGCGTACCAAACCTGGTCAAGAAAGCGCAGCAGGGCGACAAGGAAGCGAAGATCGAAGCATCGGTGCTCGGCCAGGCGCTGGAGCACCTCCGCGCATCGAAACCTGCCCGGCTGACCAAGCCGAAGGATCATGAGGAAGCGAAAGCGCTGCAACGCGCTCAGCTGCTGACCGCCAAGCCGGTGCTATACGTGTGCAACGTCGACGAGGGCGAAGCGGTCACCGGCAACGCGCATTCCCAGCGAGTCTTCGAACGCGCGAAAGCGGAAGGCGCCCAGGCGGTCGTCATCTCGGCGGCAATCGAAGCGGAAATCGCGACGCTGCCCGCAGACGAGCGCGACGCCTTTCTATCGGACCTTGGCCTGCACGAGACCGGCCTTAACCGCATGATCCACGCGGCTTACGCGTTGCTCGGGCTCATCACCTTCTACACTGCGGGTCCCAAGGAATCGCGCGCCTGGACCGTGCACAAGGGCGCGAAGGCTCCTGAAGCGGCGGGCGAGATCCACACGGACTTCGAGCGCGGCTTCATCCGTGCCGAGACCATTGCTTACGACGACTACATCCAGCTAGGCGGCGAAACGGGCGCCAAGGATGCGGGGAAAATGCGTTCGGAAGGCAAGGATTACGTCGTCCAGGACGGCGACATCATGCTGTTCCGATTCAACGTCTAAGGACCCCGCGTCCCCCTCGCCTCGCGGCACAGCATCCAGCTCAGCCCTGCGGTGATCAGGGCAGCCACGGCGCTCATCCACAGGGGGATGTGACAGGGTCCGATCGTGACTTCGAACGGCTCGATCAGCCGGTAGATGTGCGCAAGCGCCATGATCGCGAAGATTGCCGACGCGATCCAGGTGAACGGTCTCGCCATTATCTCCTCCCATCAATCGCGATCGAATCTACCCTAAACAGCCGTTCGGCGCGACGGACTGTCAAAAGCACCCAGAGCGCGCCGAACGCCCAGCCGCCGACGACATCGCTCGGCCAGTGGACGCCGAGCATCACTCGGCTCGTGCCGATCAGCAGCGACAGGATTACCGCGCATGCCGCCGCGACCCATCGCCAAGGGCCGCGCGAAGTCAGCGCCAAGGTTAAGGTCAGATAGAAAATCATTGAGCTTGCCGCGTGACCACTCGGGAACGACGGCGTCTGAACCACCACCAGATGCGGCTCGAGTGTCGGCCGCCCGCGCCCGATCCCGTATTTCTGGACCTCGCTTAAGCCTCGTCCCAGCAGGATCACCGACATCAACGCGACCGCGAGCCGCGCGCGGTTTCGCCACCAGAGCCAAAGGGCAAGAATGAAGCCGGCGCCGATCAAAACCGTCGGTTCGCCAAGAGCAGTGAAGATCCGCGCGATCAGGACCAACGCTGGGCGGCCGCCGGCGTAGAGCGCCTCGTAAATCGCGCGGTCGACTGGACCGCCCTCGAACAGCAGCATCGCCAGCCAGATGGAGGCGAGTACGACAACGGCTGGCCCATGCCATGAGCTCGCAAAACGAATACGGCGAACGCGTTGCATCCGCGCGTTCAACTCACACGCACCGGCGTAAGCTGCGGCTCAGCAGGTCAGAATTTCGCGCCGAGCCTAAGACCGAACGTGCGCGGTCGACCCGGAATGATCTTCACCTGCGTACAGATGCTGCACACCACCAGACGGGCGATGTCGTTTCGAGTGTCGAAGACGTTGGTCGTGAACAACTCCGCGCTGTACCTGCTCCAGTCATAGCCGAGGAACAGATCGACCAACGCCGACGCATGAATCTTGCCGATGAGGGCGTTCTGATCGGGATTGAGATCCGACGGTGCCGATCCCTGATAGGCGACGACCCCCTGAACGTGCGCGTTCCCTGTCCACACGGGCCACGTATAGCGGGCGGTGACACTACCCTTCAATTTGGGAGTGATAGGCAGGCGA
Organism: Sphingomicrobium sp.; assembly: GCA_036275975.1. Taxonomy (GTDB): domain Bacteria; phylum Pseudomonadota; class Alphaproteobacteria; order Sphingomonadales; family Sphingomonadaceae; genus Sphingomicrobium. The sequence goes on along the minus strand of DASUCP010000280.1, from coordinate 4,649 downwards.
GTGCCGGAAGGCACTACGATGAAGTCCGCCTTGCCAGGTGCCCGCTCTCCGCTGCAATCCGGGGACGGGTCGACGACAAGCGCCGCCTTGCAGATGTTCCCGTCGGTCTTCGCGTCCGTGTACGCACCAGAGAGCGTCAGTGAAAGACCGCCCTCAACATAGTTGATGTCCGTCTCGATGCCGTTGACGTTCGCATTGCGCCCGTTCTGAATCACGGTCAGGCTGTTCGGACCAAGATAGCTGAACTGCACGCCTTCCCATCTTTGATGGTAGATGGCCCCGTTCCACCGAAGCCGGTTACCAAAAAACGTCGTCTTCCATCCCGCTTCGTAGTTGGTCAGGAAATCCGGAGCATAGGGCGGTGTCTCGGGCTGACGGTTGATGCCGCCCGGACGGAAGCCCCGCGACCAGGTCGCATAGAACATCAAATTCTCTTGCGGCTTCCATTGCGCGTTCAGCTTGTGGATGTGGCCCGATCCCTTGCTGCGCCGGGGAATGGCCTGCCCGTTCGATCCAAGGTCGGCAACATCATAACAGGGGATATTCAGTCCGCTGTTGCCGGTCGCGAACGGAACGTTCGGATCATGGAGCCCGAACAAGGGGTCGTTCGGATCGGTAACGACGGGCAGACAACGGCTTTCACCGGTGTGCGAAAACACAGCATCTGGATAGGGGCCGAAGCCGGCGAATCCGTAGAGCGTGTTGTTGAACCAGTAGAACCGTAAGCCGCCGGTGAGAGTCACCGTGGACGTGATATCCCAGTTAGCCTCGCCGAAAATTGCACGGTCCTTGTCCTCACGACGTTCGTTCGTCAGCCACACAGTTCCCGGATATCCTGTCACCGACAGGCTCGTTGCGAGGTTATCGACGAGATAATCCTGGAAGATGTGGTTTTTCTGATTCTGGTAGAATGCACCGACGATTGCGCGGACCGGCCTGTCGGACGGCGTCGCGACGCGCAGCTCGTGGCTCAATTTCTGGAAATGGTCGGTGGCGGAAATATGCTGCCGCGGACTGACGAGATTGCCCGCATCGTCCCGGAAATTCTGGTAGTAGGCTATACCGCCGTAGGGTTCGTAATAATTGTCATAAGCGACCGTGTAATCGGTGTAGTCGCTGGTCGAGAACCGCGGCCGGTCCATATAGGCGCCGGCGTAAGTGACATCGAAAAAGTTGGCGATCTTACCCTCGACGGTCAGAGCGGCCTGCCAGAAGCGATCCTTGGAGATCTCGTTCTGGAAGCGGACCGTCTGCAAATCGCCCAGGCCCTTGTCCATCCAGAAGACGCCGTTCGTCGTGCTCTTCTGGTACATAAAGGTCGGAAGGATGGTCCAATTGTCGTCGAGGTCGACCTTCAGAGCAGCGCGTCCGCCGTAAGTATCGACGTCGTTGAAGTTCTTTTTGACGAACTTGCTGTTCTCATAATGAAAGCCGTTGTGAACGCAGCCGACGGCGATTTCCTTCGCCGGATGGTCCGGATCAGGACCATAAATCGTATCGCCGCAGAGCGTGACCTCGCCGAAGACGTTGTCGATGTAGCCCGCGTCATGCTGGTAGAATCCAACGGCGCGGAAAGCTGCATTCCGGCCGATCGGCACGTTAATCATGCCCTCGAGGTTGCCGCCAACGCCGCCGTGGTCGACCGTGTTGAGTTCGCCGTCGACGCGCCCATACAGCTTGTCCAGGTCGGGCTTGTTCGTGATGATGCGGATGGTACCGGCTTCGCTCGATGCGCCGTAAAGAGTGCCCTGCGGGCCCGCGAGACTCTCGATGCGGGCGATGTCATAGATATGGACATCGAGCGTTCCGCCGATCGTGGTGATCGGCTGCTCGTCGAGATAGCTGCCGACCGACGGAAGCGAGCCCGAGTGGTTGCCGTCGCCGCCCGTCGCGACGCCGCGCATATAGACGACGGTGTAGCCGGGTGCTCCGAAATTCTGGTAGCTGACCGACGGAAGCTGTTTCGTATATTCCTCGAAGTTCGAGATATTCAGCTGGTCCAGCTTGCGATTGCCGAGAACGGTGACGGCAATCGGAACGTTCTGCAGGTTCTCCTCGCGTTTGGTCGCAGTGATGATGATTTCCGACTGGTCGGGAACGCCGGCGGCTGTTTGAGCCTGCTGCACCTGCTTCGGGGGCGCGGTCACGTCCGTGGCGTTCGTTGCGGGTGCGGGAGACTGTCCGGTCGTCTGCGGTTGCGTCGCGGTGTCCGGCGGCACGTTCTGAGCCAAGGCCGGGGTGGCCAGAGCAGTGGTTGCGAGAAGTCCGAGCGTCAGCGCGCTGCGTCTGCGATCAATCATTGCAAAAGCCCCCTCAGGCAATGTGTCCGCATAGCGGCAGAGCTATTGCCGAAAGTCAACGATTGCTCTGCACCCGCAGCAGATTATTTCGCGACCGTTGCGTTCAGGTTGCAGTGGGCGGGTTTGGGTAGGCTTCGAGAACTGGTCCCAATGCTTTTTTTAACGGCCCGAGATGCTTGTCGTAGGGCCGCCATGCTTGGGTCGCATCGCGGTAGATCGGTCGACGCACCTGCTCGGAGCTCGGGGTGCGTATCGCGCGCTCGGTCTTGTAGAATTCAAGGACCTTGGGCTCGAACTCGAAGCCGCAATAATCGAGGAGTGCGCGGACCTCTCCTTCCGTGTCGTCGACCATCCGTTCGTAGATTACGCGATGCACGCGGCCCGGCAGCACTGCGTCGATATGCGCCATCAGGCGAACATAGTCGGAATAGAAGCGGCCCAAACCCTCCAGGTCGTAAGTGAAGTCCTGCCCATGCGCGAAGTGCTGGCGGAAGTTGGAGAAGCAGCAGCTCAGCGGATGCCGGCGGGCATCGATGATTTTCGCCCTGGGGAGGATCAACTGTATAAACGGGATGTACAGCCAGTTGTTCGGCATTTTGTCGATAAAGAATGGTCTGTCAGTCCGCCGCTGAACGCTCGCGCGCTTCAGATATTCCTCGCCAAGCTCGCACCGGGTAGCCTGATCGAGATCGAGCATGCCGTTCGGATAGTCGCCCACCTTCCGCGCCAGCACTGGAATGTCCTGAAGCTCGGTCGTGCCCTCGACCAGGCTATGGCTGGAAAGGATCTGCTCGAGCAGCGTCGAGCCCGACCTTGGCAGGCCCACGATAAAGATAGGGTCCGGAGCCTCGCATCCACCCGGGCGGTCGGCGAATGCTTTCGCGGTGAATTTGTCGATGCAACGATCAACGATTTTCGTGAGCGTCTGCGCGCGATACGGATGGGTCTTGAGGCGCAACGCGTTGCCCGCCGAGTAATGGGCGAAGGCTTCGTCGGCGCGGCCCGCGTCGTGAAGTGCCTTGCCGAGCGCGAAGTGGATATGGAGGCGATCTTGGTCGGTTAGTCCGGGCGCCTCGAGCGCCGCTTCCATCGCTTCGATATCGGCAGCGTGGAACTTGACTGTTTTCAGGTTGGCAAGGCCCCACCACGCATCGCCGAGCAATGGGTTGAGCGCGATCGCGTTCCGATACGCCGCAATGCCTTCCGGCAACCGTCCGATCGTTTTCAACATGTGGGCGTAGCTGACCAACACACGCGGACGATTGGGGTCCTCGGCAATCACTTCCTCGTAGATCTTGATCGCTTCTTCGAAATCACCCAGGCGCCCAAGAGTTGCGGCTTTGAGATTCCAATGGCTGAGGTCTTCGGGTTCCTCGGCGAAGATGTCGTCGAGCAGGTCCATCGCCTCCGCAGGTCGGCCCATTCGACCTAGCAGGGTCGCGAGGTTTGCGCGTGCCGCGGTCCAACCGGGCGCAAGTTCAACAGCGCGCCGCAGGAGATGTTCAGCGTCTCTCACTCGGCCGAGCCGCGCGGCGAGTTCGGCAAGCATGCGGATGGCGGCGGCGTCGAAGGGGTCTCCCTTTAGATACGGCTTGAGAATTCGCTCGGCGATCTCCAGCCTATTCTCGTTGAGCGCCATGGCCGCCTCGATCAGGCGCGGGTGCCAGTGGGTGCCGACCGGGGAGTTCGTCGCCATGACGCCCAGCGTAGGCGGCCCGCGGTCTCGCGCCAAGCGGTGGGCCTCGCTATGGGCGCCTCATGATCTATTTCGAAGACCTCGAGCTCGGCGCGGAGACCTATTACGGCTCGTACGAGGTCACGCGCGAGGAAGTGCTCGAGTTCGCGCACAAATATGATCCTCAACCCTTTCATATCTCGGACGAGGCAGCGGCGAATACGCACTTCGGGCGCATCGCGGCGAGCGGCTGGCACACGGCGGCAATGACCATGGCGGTCATTGCCCGGTATGTCGTCGGCCACGAGCAGGCGGGCCTCGGCTCACCGGGAATCGACGATCTTCGGTGGAGAAAGCCCGTTTATCCTGGCGACACGCTGCACGTGCGCGGAACGATCGTCGAGAAGACGCCTTCGCGCAGTCGCCCGGAGATGGGGTCATTTCGAACCGAGACGGTCGTCACCAACCAGGAGGATCAGCCGGTGATGAGCTTCACCTCGATCGTGCTGATCCAGCGTCGTCCCAAAACTTAATCCGGCTTCGAATTGCGGCGCCGCTCTTCGCGCGCCTGCTGCCGTTCCTCGCGGGCGGTTTGGCGGTCGGCGCGGGTGGTATCGTGACGATTGAAGCCGCTCCAGTTCGGCCTCACCCTCGTGGTGCTCGAAGTCCTCAGC
>DASUCP010000279.1:0-6302 GCA_036275975.1 Sphingomicrobium sp. | reverse complement strand
GTCAGGATGTCGATCTGCGATGAAGTCAGCTGGGAGGCGAGCCGGACGTTCTGGCCGCGGCGGCCGATCGCCAGGCTGAGCTGGTCGTCGGGAACGACGACCTCGATGCGGCTCTCTTCCTCGTCGATGACCACGCGGCTGACCGTCGCCGGCTGGAGCGCGTTGACGACGAAGGTCGCGAGGTCCTCGCTCCACGGGATGATGTCGATCTTCTCGCCTTGGAGCTCCTGAACAACCGCCTGAACGCGGCTGCCCTTCATGCCGACGCAGGCGCCGACGGGGTCGATCGAGCTGTCGTGGCTGATGACGCCGATCTTTGCGCGGCTGCCGGGATCGCGCGCGGCGGCCTTGATCTCGATGATGCCGTCGTAAATCTCGGGCACTTCCTGGGCGAACAGCTTCTTCATGAAGTCTGGGTGAGCGCGCGACAAGAAGATCTGCGGGCCGCGGGCTTCGCGGCGGACCGAGAGGATCAGCGAGCGGATGCGGTCGCCGACGCGAACCATTTCGCGCGGGATCTGCTGGTCGCGGCGGATGACGCCCTCCGCGCGACCGAGGTCGACGACGACGTGGCCGAACTCGACGCGCTTGACGACGCCGGTGATGATATCGCTCGCGCGGTCCTTGAACTCCTCATACTGGCGCTCGCGTTCCGCATCGCGGACTTTCTGGAAGATGACCTGCTTTGCGGCCTGGGCGGCGATGCGGCCGAACTCGATGGGTGGCAGCGGATCGACGATGAAATCGCCGACGGCGGCGCCTTTCTGGAGCTTCTGTGCGCCCTTCTCGTCGATCTGCTTGAAGTGGTCTTCAGGCTCGGAGACGACTTCGAGGACACGCCACAGGCGAAGGTCGCCGGTCTCGGCGTCGAGCTTGGCGCGGATGTCGTTCTCGGCGCCGTAGCGAGCGCGGGCGGCGCGCTGGATCGCGTCCTCCATCGCCTCGATAACGATGCCCTTGTCGATCAGCTTCTCACGGGCGACTGCGTCGGCGATCGCGAGCAGCTCTGCCTTGTTGGCGCTGACGGCAGCGGGTGCGGTTGACAAGTACTTTATTCCTCTACGGTTTCGAATGTGTCGGCGCCCTTGGTGCTGAGCGGCGCGGTGGCGTTGATGAGCTTGTCGGTCAAGATGAGCTTGGCCGATGCGATTTCGGAAAAAGCCAAGGCGTGGGCTTCGCCGGTCTTGGTCAGAATCAGTATCTCCTCGCCCTCAATCCCCTGGAGCGTGCCGGTAAAATTCTTGCGGCCCTCATGCGGCTCGGCGAGATGCAGCCGGGCTTCGTGGCCCTTCCAGTCCTCATAGTCCTTGAGGCGAGTCAGCGGTCGGTCGATTCCCGGGGAGCTGACTTCGAGGCGGTAGCTGCCGTCGATGGGATCGGCGAGGTCAAGCATGTCGGAAAGGTGGCGCGAGATTCGCTCGCAATCGGCGATATCGAGCTGTCGCGTGTCTCGCCGCTCGGCCATCACCTGGAGCGTGGGATCGTCCGAGCCGCCGATCATCATCACGCGCACGAGATCGTAGCCGAGGCGATTCACCTCGGGCCCAATCAACCGCTCAAGACCGGCAATGTCGGCCACCGAAACTCCGCTCACATGAACTCAAACGTCTCTCGGACCGGAGCCGTAGGGCCCCAGCCTCAGGCATCTGACGATGTCGAGGAGAGAGCCGCGATATAGGCTGACGCCGCTGAAGGCGCAAGCGATGGTTGGCGGTGGATTTAGCGGCCGAGCGCTCGGTTCTCTTCGCGGATGCGGACGGTGAGCACCGCGGCGTTCAGGAGGGTGAAGATCAGCGCGATCTGCCACAGGCCGAATACCAGTGGCAGCACTGCAATCTCGGCCACGACCACGGCATAGTTCGGGTGATTGACGAGACGGTATGGGCCGCGGCGGACTAGCGGCGCGTTCGGGAGCACGACGATGCGCGTCGTCCAGCGGCGGCCAAGCGTCGCCAGGACCCAGAGGCGTGCGATCTCGATCAGCACGAAGACGCCGAGCCAGAAACCCTCGACGGGGCGGCTCAGCGCGAGCCACCACAGCGCGATCAGCCACAGTGCGTGGACAGCGACGATCAGCGGGTAGTGGTTGGCGCCATACTCATGGGCTCCAGAGGCAAGCAGGCGCCGTGTATTGCGCCTCGACAGCCATAGCTCTCCCAATCGCTGGACCGTGACCAGCACCAGTATAACGGTGTTGAGGATCACGCCGCTTCGAGCAGCAAGCCGGCGCAGGTGAAGCCTGGGCCGAAGGCGGTCATCATCACCTTGTCGGGCAGGCCGCGCTCAAGCAGGCGTTCGAGCACGAACAAGACCGTCGGTGCGCTCATGTTGCCGTGATCGCGAAGCACCTCGCGCTCGAGGTTGAGCTCACCCTGATTCAGGTGAAGCGCGCTTTCAATCGCGTCGACCACCTTCACTCCGCCGGGGTGGCAGCAGAAGCGGTCGATGTCTTCGCGGGCGATGCCCATGCTTGCGCACATCTCGTCGACCGCCGGGGCGAGATTCTTTTCGATGAAGGGCGGGATTGCACGGTCGAAGATCACCGCCAGTCCCGGATCTTCGACGTCCCAGCCCATGATCCGCTGGGTGTCGGGCCAGAGCTTCTCGGCGGAGCCAAAGATCCGGGCGAGGCAATGCTCGCCGCTTCTGACGACCGCCGCGGCAGCGCCGTCGCCGAACAAGGCCGTGGCAACGACCGCTGCAGGATCGTCGCTGTCGAGCCGGATTGAGATCGAGCAGGTCTCAATCGTGACAAACAGCCAGTTCTTGCCTGGTTCGGCATTCGCCATCCGTGCGGCGATCGAAAGGCCGTTCACTCCCCCCGCACAACCAAGCCCGAAGACCGGTACGCGGCGGGCGTCCGGTCGCAAGCCGATCCGCGGCCCAACGCGTGCCTCGAGGCTCGGCGTGGCGATACCCGTGGTCGACACGGTGACGATGCCGTCGATCTCGTCCGGTTCGAGGCCGGCTTTTTCGATGGCCGCGGTCGCTGCGTCGACGAACATCTGTTCGGACGCTTCGAGATAGAGATTATTGCGGTCATGCCAGCCATGGTCGCCCATGTACCAATCCTGCGGAGCAACGATGTGACGCCGAGCGATTCCGGCATTGTCGAAGACCCCGGCGAGCCGGTCGAACAATGCCTTCTTTCCGCCGAACGCCTCTCGTGCCCGAGCCTTCGCCTCGTGCTGCTCGACAACGTGCGGAGGAACCGCGGTGGCGAGCGAGAGTATGCTGCAGGGCCGCATGGAAGACCTTTAGAGGAACGGGACGCCGGTTCGGTTCCCGTTACCGTTACGTGAATGGAACAGTTGGGATGAGCCTCCGCTTAATACAAGCCGTGCTGCTGTTGGCGCTTGCCGCGTGCGGCAACTCGACCGCTACGACCGCCCAGCCGACGAACAGCAGTAGCGATCCGCCGTTCCAAATCCACGAGGTCGCCACCTTCGATAACCCGTGGGCAATTGCTTTTATTCCCGGGGGATCGCTTGCGCTCGTGACAGAGAAGCCAGGAAGGATCTGGCTGGTCGACGTTCGGACGGGTGCCAAGCAGATCGTCTCGGGTGCGCCCAAGGTCGTCTACGGGGGGCAGGGCGGTCTTCTCGGCGTGGTGCTCGCGCCGACGTTCGCGAAGGACAAGAAGATCTATCTCACTTACTCCGAGTCGTCGCGAAGCGGCGGCAGTCAGCTCGCCCTTGCACGGGCGACGCTAACCGATGCGCCGGCCGCCCCACGGCTCGATGGATTACAGGTGCTGTGGCATGACCCCGCCGGCGGCAGGGGCGGCCAGTTCGGCGGCATTATAGCCTTCGCACCTGACGGAAAATCGCTGTTCCTGAGCACGGGTGATCGGCAGCGCTTCACCCCCGCACAGGACATGAGCCAGCCCTTGGGCAAGATCCTGCACCTGACGCTCGATGGAAAGCCCGCGCCGGGCAATCCATGGGCGGGACAGACCGGCGCCTCGACCGTAATCGTCACCAACCCGCCCGAGAACACGCAGGAGGCGAAGACTGCGTCTGGGCATCGTGTCACCTGGCCGGGCCCGAACCTCACTCCGTCCGAAATCTGGAGTTTGGGACATCGCAATCCGTACGGGCTCGCTTTCGCTCCGGATGGCCGCTTGTGGGAGACGGAGATGGGCCCCCGCGGAGGCGACGAACTCAACCTGATCCTGCCGGGAAAGAACTATGGCTGGCCCGTGGTCTCCGAAGGCAAGAATTACGACGGCGTTCCGATTGCGCCGCACTCCGCGCGGCCGAAGGCGGAGCCTCCGAAGCTGTTCTGGGTGCCGTCGATCTCTCCGACGAGCCTGCTGTTCTACACGGGCAACCTGTTCCCGCAGTGGAAGGGCAGCGCGCTCATCGGCACGTTGTCGGGCGAGCGGCTGGTTCGAGTGACCATCGACGGTGATCGTGCGGCGAAGGCCGAGGAGTGGGACATGGGCCACCGCATCCGGTTCGTCGGCCAGGGGCCCGAAGGGGCGGTCTACCTGCTCGAAGATGGTCCGAGAGCGCGGCTGCTCAGGCTGACTCCGAACGTGGCGACTTAGCGAATTCGCGCGCGAGGGCGTGGTAGAGCTTGTCCTTGCAGACCAGCCGGCCTGCGGCATCCGCCACGAGCGCCGATGCGAAGAGCGGCAAGATCATTCCCCGGCTCGCGGTCGCCTCCACGATGATGATGACGGCAGTGAGCGGCGCCCGCACGACGCCCGTGAAATAGGCGATCATTCCAAGCAACACGACCGCTCCACGCGGGTCATGCGGAAACAAAAGGCAGAGCAGGTTGCCGACGCCGGCGCCTGTTGCCAGCGAGGGCGAGAAGATCCCGCCGGGCAGGCCGGCCAGTGTTGAGAGCAAGGTCGCGGCGAACTTGCCTGGGCCGAACCACAGGGATTCATGAGCCCCTTCGATTGCCGCCTTCGCCTCGACATATCCCGTGCCCCAGGTGACGCCGGTCAGGATTCCAATTCCGGCAATGGCAAGGCCGCACAGCAGCGCCCAGATCACCGGACGCTTCGCCAGCGGACCAAGCCAGCGCTCACGCCTGAACGTGATCGCGAGAACCAGCCGCGCGAAGATCCCGCCCGAGAGCCCGCCAATAAAACCCGCAACCGGCGCAATCACCAGCACTCGTCCAAGGCTCAGCGTTTGCGGCATCGTTCCGAAATAAACATAGTCGCCGGCGAGGCCGAGACTCACGATGCCGGCAATCAGGATTGCAGTCATGACGAGCAGGGCGACGCGTTGCTCGAACGCGTTCGCAAGCTCCTCGATTGCAAACGCGACGCCGGCCAGCGGCGTGTTGAAGGCGCCGGCGACTCCCGCCGCTCCTCCTGCGATGATGACCCCAGCGGTCAGCGGAACACGAAAGAAGCGGTGAATCCGTGCCATGATTGCTGCCGCGACCTGCACCGTCGGGCCTTCGCGGCCGACCGATGCACCTGCCAGCAATCCCCCGGCAGTCATCAGCAGCTTGGCGAAGCCGACGCGGAGCGAAATTAAAGTGTCGAGGGACTGCTCCGGATCTCGCGTTGCAGCGATGACCTGCGGAATGCCGGAGCCGCGGCCCTCAGGTGTAAAGCGGCGCGTGGCAACTGCGATCGCGAGGACGCCTGCAGGAGTGACAATCAGCGGCAGCCACCAGATCGAAGCGATGTGATTTCCGAAAATGCCGATGGCGAAGTTCGCAAGCTCGGCGAACAGCAAAGCGACCAACCCGACGAGGATTGCGCCGGTGCCAGTCGCGAGACGACGCCGCCAGACGGGTGAAGTGGGGCCGTGTCGGCGTGCGAGAATGCGCAGCCTGCGCCCGTTCCAGGAATCAGGGATCATGCCCTGCGTCTGTAACGCAGATAATAGGGTCGTCGACCCTCGCGCCGGGACTTCGCGCCATATCGCGTCTCGATCCAGCCGCCCGACGGCTCGAGGAAGTCCTTCGGCCCTTCGGCGAGCCATTCGAACTCATCGGCGTGCCGCTGCATCACCATCAGCGACCATGCGAGATAGGTCCGGTCATCCGTCGCGAGGCGGAACTCGCCGCCCGGTTTGAGCTTGGCAGCGAAGAGATCGACGGGACGATCGTTCACCATCCGGCGCTTGGCATGGCGGGATTTCGGCCAAGGGTCGGGGTGCAGCAGATAGAGGAAAGTCAGCGCCGCGTCGGGTACGCGCTGCAACACCTCGAGCGCATCGCCGCGCCACAGCCGCACGTTTGCCAAATGCTTGTCGCGGATGTGCGCGAGCGCGGCTGCAACGCCGTTGAGGAATGGCTCGGCGCCGATGAAGCCGTGGTCCGGGAGC
>DASUCP010000278.1:0-10280 GCA_036275975.1 Sphingomicrobium sp. | reverse complement strand
AGAAATCGCGGACAACGCTGTAGCGCTGCGATTCCGCGTGGCGCTGGATCGCATTGGAGATATCGCCGAGGTAGTTGCCCGGCCGTGCCTGCTCGATTCCGAGCATGAGGCATTCGTAAGTCACATCGACGAGCTTGCGCGCCCTCAGCGGAACGTCGCCAACGAGGTACATGCGGCTGGTGTCGCCGTGCCAGCCGTCGAGGATTGGCGTCACGTCGATGTTTACGATGTCTCCGTCCTTCAGCGTCTTGTCCGACGGGATTCCGTGACACACGACATGGTTGATCGAGATGCAGCTGCTCTTGGTGTAGCCGCGGTAGCCGAGCGTGGCCGGAACGCCGCCGGCATCGAGCGTCATCTGGTGAACAATTTCGTCGAGCGCCTCGGTCGAAACGCCCGGGACGACGTGCGGCACGAGGGCGTCGAGGATTTCGGCGGCGAGACGGCCGGCACGCGCCATGCCTTCGAACGCTTCCGGCCCGTGGAGCTTGATCACCCCGTTGCGGGATTCGACGCGATCGTCGGCGGCGACGCTGATGTATTGAGTCATTGCGCCTAGATAGGCATTCGGACGCGCGAAGTCACCGGAGAGAGCGTGAGCGACCAATCGAGAAACTGGACTGCGGCGCTGGTGGTGATCGGCGACGAGATCCTGTCGGGGCGGACGCAGGACAAGAATGTCGCCCAGGTCGCCACGTGGCTTAACCAGCAGGGCATCCGGCTCGCGGAAGTTCGAGTGGTCCCCGACGAGGTTGCGCGCATCGCCGATGCGGTGAACGCGCTGAGGGCTAGTCACGATTACCTGTTCACGACCGGCGGAATCGGCCCGACCCACGACGACATCACCGTGGACGCGATCGCCGCGGCGTTCGGCGTCCCGGTGATTGTTCACCCGGAGGCGCGCGCGATCCTCGAAAATTATTACCGCGACCGACCGGGCGGTCTCAACGACGCGCGGCTGCGCATGGCTCGGACGCCGGAAGGCGCGGAGCTGATCGAGAATCCCTATTCGGGTGCGCCGGGCGTGAAGATCGCCAATGTCTACATCCTCGCGGGCGTACCCAACATCGCGGCGAGCATGCTCGAAGCGCTCACCGGCAAGCTCGAGGGCGGGCAACCAGTCGTTTCCGTGACGGTAGGAGCGAGGGCGGCGGAAAGCGAGGTCGCCGACCTCCTACGCGAGACGGAGGCTGCGCATCCGGGCGTCGCGATCGGAAGCTACCCGTTCTTCAAGGACGGCGGTTATGGCGCCAATTTCGTGATCCGTTCGGTCGACGGAGGGCTGGCGAGAGCGACCGGCGATGACCTTAGCGAGCGGCTTCGCGACGCGGGATACGAGCCGGTCGAAGGCGGGATTTAACCTTCGCGAGCTTGCATCGCCGTCCGGAGAAGCGCAGTTTTTTCGGTCGGGGGCGAAATGGCCAAGCTCTTCCTCAGCTATTCGCGCAAAAACGCACGGCTGGCGGAGCGCCTGACGCACTGGCTTGAGAGCGAAGGCCACGACGTCTGGCGCGACGAAGATGATATCGGCGGCGGGACCAGCTTCTCGTCCGAGATCGAAAGAGCGCTCGAGGATTGCGACGCTGTGCTGGTGCTGTGGTCGACCGATTCGGCGCAATCGGCTTGGGTGCGCGACGAGGCCGGCTATGGCCGCGACAAGGGGAAGCTGATCCCGCTTTCGCTCGACGGAACGGATCCGCCTTTGGGATTTCGCCAGTTCCAGTCAATCGACATTTCGAAATGGAAAGGACACGCCGCGCCGCCCAGCGCCGAACGCATCCGAAGCGCGATCGCGCGGGTCACCGGCCTCGCGCAAACTCAGCCTGCAGCGCCCGCGCCAACGCGCCGACGGCCGCCCACCATCTTGGGCAAGCCGCTGCTCGCCGGGGGTGCGCTGGCGCTCGTCGTCGTGGCTATCACCCTCGCCCTGTTCTTATGGCAGCGATGGTCGAGCGAACGCGAGGTCGCTATCGCTGTCCTGCCGTCGGCGCAGTCGCTAAATCGGGCAATGGCGGCAGACTATGCCAACGTCGCGGCGGCCGACATGGCAGCGATCCTGCCGCGGCGCTTCGACCAGGCGACAGTTATCGCACCCGGAGATCTAGCTGGCCAAAAATCGGCGTACCGGATTGAGATATCGACGGACTCGCACGGTGCTGGGGTGAACGCTACGCTGACGCTGTCAGACCAAGGCGGCCACGCGACCCTGTGGTCAAAGAACTGGAGCGTTGGCGACGCGTCCGCAGCCGACCTCAAAGCCCAAGTGTCAACGTTTGCCTCCAAGGCAGCTCTCTGTTTGATGGATGCGATAAGCGGCGGCACGCGCCTGACCCAACCGGCGCTGGGCCTCTACCTCACCGGCTGCGCGGGAATCGGCGAGCAGAAGCTTTCAGAGGAAGATTACGTGTCGATGTTCGGGCGGGTGACGAAGCTCGCGCCGGACTTCGGGCCCGGATGGGATTATCTGGCGCTCAGCCGGTCGTGGATCGCCGAGGAACTTGAGGGCAGCTCGCCGTCCGCTCAGGCCGCCGCGGCGCAGAGCGCGAGGCAAGCAATCGCGATGGCGCGCAGGCTAAACCCGAGCAGCGCCATGTCTTACGATGCCGAGTATCATCTCATTTCCAACGACATGTTCCGCGGACTGCAGGTCCTCGAAAAGGGCGCGAGCGTCGACCCTGACGATCCGCGCATACAAATGCACCTTTCGGAGAAATACATGTCCGTCGGGCGAATGTCGGACTCGGTCCAAGCGGCGCAACGGGCCGTCGAACTGGAGCCGGGCTCGCCCTACTTAATGCAACAGTACATTTTCGCGCTGACCTATTCCGGCGAGTTTTTGAAAGCGAAAGCCAAGATCGCCGATGCGCGCAACAAGTGGCCGAACGATCCCGATATCACCCTCGCCGACTTCAGCTATCAGCTTCGCTATGGGGACCCGAAGGCGGCGCTGCAACTTGTGCCAAAGATGGCAGACAGCGATGCCGATATCGTTCCGTTCCGGAAGCTGCTCGAAGCTCGGCTGAACCCGACGCCGGCAAAAGTGGACGATGCAATCGCAGCGCTCAATGCTCGCTGGGGCGGCAACCCGCGAACCCGGGGCTATGTCTTTCGGGCACTCGGAGCATTCGGCCGCGTCGACGAGGCCTATCAGTTGCTCGATGACCCGGCGTTCCAGCCGTCCATTGAGCCTGACGTTTTGTTCAGGCCCGACTTCTCCGGTGTACGCGCCGACCCGCGCTTCATGGCTTTTGCCGCGCGCATGGGGCTGGTCCGCTACTGGCGGCAGAGTGGATACTGGCCCGACTTCTGCAGTAACGAGCGGCTGAAATACGACTGCAAGACCGAGGCTGCGAAATATCCGGGCTAAGCGGCCGCGCCTCGTTGACTGCGATTTGCCGCTTACCTAACTGAGCCGAAGGCGCTGCGGGTATGATGTAATGGTAGCCTGTCAGCTTCCCAAGCTGAACGCACGGGTTCGATTCCCGTTACCCGCTCCAAGTCTTTGTTTCAGAACTCCCCAAGGCATTGCAGCTAAATTGAAAGGAAACCTGCTAGTGCCGCTTCCGACGTTAGTGGTGCTCAAGCCACCGCAGGGCCTCGTAGACAAAGTCGGCGATCGAACCGGCTAAGAAGCCGATCAAGGCGGCATAAAGCACCCCTTCCTCGAGTCCAGCCATGCTTGCAGGTCCTCGCGTCGTGAACAAATCGACGATCATGTCTGACGGGCCCATTGGAAGCTGCGCTGCCAACCACAGACCAACGAAAATCAGCGCTGCGGCGATGGCACCTGAAAGGCCAAAGCGAAGCAGTCGAACGCCCGTGATGCGCTTGGAATTCGTCCCCATCGCCGAATCTCCTTCACCGCGCCAGATTAGTGATGCCCTGAGATGATTTTGGATACGTAATGGTGCCTACTTCTGTTCGAGAGCCTTCGACGATGATTTCCTCACCCGTCACGGGCGACGTTCGCCGTTATGCCCAAAGCTCGCCCTAGGCTCCCCACTACCGCTTCCATTGCCGCGTGATCCGATTTGATGATGGGCGTCCCGCAATGGGTGAAGGTCGCGCGTCGAGCGACTGCTCACAGCCTATGAAGAACCTGCCTGAGAGGCAGGGAGGCCGCGACAACGCCATCAGCGGATGGATGAAGGGTCCTATCCGACCGGTTCTATTGCGCCGACCCGCTCAACCTCCTGAGGTCGTGAGCCGGGGAGACCCTGCTCCGCCGCAGCAACTGACTTCAAGGTTCGCACGAAGCTGTCAGGGTTGAGCGACATAGAATCGATGCCGCACTTGACCAGGAACGCCGCAAATTTCGGATCGTTGCTCGGCGCCTCGCCGCAAATGCCGATCTTGATGCCTGAGGCGTGCGCATCGGCGATGACCGAGGCGATCGATCGGGTGACCGCCTCGTTGCTCTCGTCGAAGATCTTCGCGAGGATGTCCGAGTCCCGGTCAACCCCAAGCACCAGCTGAGTGAGGTCATTGGAGCCGATCGAGAAGCCGTCGAAGCGGCTGGCGAACTCTTTTGCCAGAATCACATTAGAGGGGATCTCGCACATCATATAGACCTCTAGGCCAGCTTCGCCGCGCCGCAGGCCCTCCGCGGCCATGACTTCGAGGACTTTGTCAGCCTCGTCCGGCGTTCGGCAGAAAGGAACCATGACGATGATGTTCGTGAAACCGAGCGTCTTCCGAGCGCGCTTCAATGCCCGGCATTCGAGCGCAAAGCCGTCACGGTACCGCTCGTTGTAGTAACGAGAGGCGCCGCGGAAGCCGAGCATCGGGTTCTCCTCGGTCGGCTCGAAACCGGCTCCTCCAAGCAGATGCCCATATTCGTTGGTCTTGAAGTCGCTCAGGCGGACAATCGCCGGTCCTGGATGGAAGCCCGCAGCAATGCGAGCGATGCCAAGTGAAAGCTTGTCGATGAAATAGTCGGCCCCGTCGCGATAGTCGCGGATGAGCTCGCCAATTTCCCGTCGCGGGCCAGCACCCGAAATGCGTTCCGGGTGCGCCAGGGCCATCGGATGGACCTTGATCCCATTGCTGATGATGAACTCCATGCGGGCGAGGCCGACGCCCTTTGCCGGCAGTTGCCAGGACCTGAACGCTTGATCCGGGTCGGCAAGGTTGACCATCAGTGCGGTCTTTGTGGTCGGAAGCTGGGACGGATCGATCTCCTCGCGGGTGAAGTCGGCGCGCCCCCCATAGACAATGCCGGTTTCGCTCTCTGCGCAGGAAACGGTGATCTCCTGACCACTCTTGAGCGTGGTGGTCGCGCCGTCCACGCCCACGATCGCCGGTATGCCGAGCTCTCGGCTAATGATCGCGGCGTGACTGGTCGTGCCGCCATGTTCGGTGACGATCGCGGCGGCGCGCTTCATGATCGGTGTCCAGTCGGGGTCCGTGCGGCGCGTGACGAGGATCGATCCATCTTCGAAGCGGCCGACTTCGGCCGTGTCCGCAATCACGCATGCCTTGCCCGAAGCAATGGACGTGCCGACGGCCTGACCCTGGAGCAGTTGCTTGCCCTTCCGGACTATTTTGTACCGGACCAGCCGGCTTCCGGCGCCGGAATGGACGGTTTCCGGGCGCGCCTGGACCATGAAGAGCTCTCCGGTCGCGCCGTCTTTCGCCCACTCCATGTCCATCGCGCGGCCATAATGCTCCTCGACGAGAAGCGCCCAGCGGCTGAGCTCGAAAAGGTCTGTGGGCGAGAGAGCCCAGGATTGTTGCTCCTCTGGCGTTGTTTCGATGGTCCTTGTCCCGCCCGCTGCCTCGTCCAGCACCACCTTGACCTGCTTGCGGCCCCGTTCTTTTTCGATGAGTGGCAACGGCTTCGACCTGCTAAGGAGAGGCTTGAAGACCATATATTTGTCGGGATCGACCGCCCCCTGAACGATGGCTTCGCCAAGTCCCCAGGCGGCATTGATGACCACCACGCGGGGGAACCCGCTATCTGGGTCGAGCGAGAACATCACGCCCGAGGCCCCGATGTCGGACCTGACCATCTCCTGGACCCCGATCGATAGAGCGACGGCGAGATCGTCGATGCCCTTGGCTTGGCGATAGGCGATCGCCCGGTCGGTGAAGAGCGAGGCATAGCAACGGCGGCAGGCGGTGAGCAGCTGTTCCTCGCCGACGACATTGAGATAGCTTTCCTGCTGCCCGGCAAAGCTCGCCTCGGGTAGATCTTCCGCCGTCGCGCTGCTCCGCACCGCCACGGCCGGATTGTCTTTGCCGATTGCGGCCCCGAGCTCCCGGTAGGCGCTTAGAATGTCGGCAGCGAGATCGGTCGGGAGCACAGCATTTCCGATGATCTCGCGGATGCTTGCGCCGGCGCCCGACAGAGTTGCTTCCCCCTTCTCCAGGGCGCCGACTGCGTGAGCGATAGGCTCCTGCAGCCTGTTGTCGCTGAGAAGATCACGATATCCCTGGGCCGAGACCGCGAAACCCTGGGGAACGCGGATCCCGACGGTGGAAAGGGTGCGGATGAGCTCTCCGGACGACGCATTCTTTCCGCCGACGAGCGGGACCTCGTGCATGCCGACGTCGGCCAGCTTGAAAATGTAATTGACCACGGATCATGTCCTCCCGTTGCTGGAGGAGATTTCGCGCGTCACGGGCCCTCTGTCGCTTCGGAATGTTACCTATGCCACAGCGGCCCGAGATGACCTTCAGTAACATACCGTAATGCTCTTGCCGGCCGCCCGCGCCATTCACTCGCGGCAGAGGAGACGAACGATGAATATTGGCGAAGGACCGGTCGCGCTGGTCACCGGCGCGAGTTCGGGCATCGGCAAAGCGACGGCTCGGGCCTTTGCCTCTGCGGGTTATACCACGATCATTGCCGACGTTCATGAGCAGGAGGGAGCCGATGCCGCCGCGGAGTGCGAGCGCGAAGGGGCGACCTCGCGCTTCATCCGCTGCGACGTCTCCGATGAAGCAAGCGTCAAGAACCTGATCTCTCAAATCCTTTCGGGGTTTGGCCGCCTCGATGCAGCGTTCAACAACGCGGGCATTGAGGGTGCGCAGGCTCCGGCAGGCGAGTGCACGACGGAGAACTTCGATCGCGTCATCGGCGTGAACCTGCGCGGCGTGTTTCTCTGCATGCGGGAAGAGTTGCAGCATATGATCAAGCAGGAGACAGGAGGCGCGATCGTCAACTGCTCCTCGGTCGCGGGGCTCGTCGGATTCGCTGGCATTCCCGCCTATGTCGCCTCGAAACATGGCGTCGTGGGGCTCACGCGCAATGCGGCGCTTGAATATGCTCAAGCGAAGGTCCGCGTGAACGCCGTCTGCCCGGGAGCGATCGAGACGCCGATGCTTGAGCGCCTCATGTCCAGTGGCGTCCCGCGCGACTCCGTCGTCGCGACCGAACCGGTCGGCCGCCTCGGCAAGCCGGAGGAAATCGCCGCCGCCGTCGTGTGGCTGTGCAGCCCGGCCGCGAGCTTCGTGACCGGTCAGGCGATCGCGGTCGACGGTGGCTGGACGGCGCGCTGATTTCTGCCTGGGCCTGACCGGCTGGCTGCCCCCGTCATCGCGCTGGCGCGTTGTGATCGTAATATTTCCGCATCCACTCGCGGCGGCGCCTGGCGAACGGCTGGTCTGATTCACTGGGCATGACGATCGGGACCGTGAGGCAGACGCTCCTCGCTGGAAGCACATATTGCCACTCGGAGATCAGCTGCTTGTAAGCTGCTCCGACCGGGCGGATCCTCCGCTCCAGATCGAACAGCCCGACCGGGTTCACATGCCCGTTTTCCTCACGGAGCGAGGTATCCCAGTCGATCTGGTCGGTAAGCGAGTACCAGGTGAAATCTTAAATGTTCTTTTTACATTACAACGCGACAAGGGCGTGCATCCCGTTACCCGCTCCAGCCCCCACTAAAAGCTTCGGCCGGCAGCCGCTCACCCGACTTCGTTCTCGTACTCGTAAAGGTCGTGCCGCTCATAAAGGCCGGCGCGAAGATACGGGCTATCGGCGACAAGCGCCTCCGCGGCAGCGCGATCGGCTGCTTCGAACAGCATCATCATCCCCGCGCGTTTCCTGTCGCCGTCGCGCAGCGCACCCGCGGCCTGGATCGGCACATAGGGCTGCTGGAGAAAGCTGTTGACCTGCTGCTGGACCTCCTGATCGGGTTCGCTCCCTTCCTTGAGGAAGCCTATCCACGCGAACAGCATATGCACCTCTCCGTCAGCATTTTGTGGAGCGTCCCGGCGCTCCTATCACCTGCGGTGCGCTTCACCCAGTCTGGGCTTTGTCTCGCCCGTCGCGATTGTACCGGTGGCGACTGCGCCCAACAAAGCCTCCCATTTGCTCACGATGTCGTCGATGCTGTCGAACTTGGCCGCGCGGCCCGCGTCGCCGAGGCGCTTGCGTTCGTTGGGCGAGTTCATCAGCTGAGCCATCGCCTCTGCAAGATCGCTGGTGCGGTCGCCGCGGCCGGTGACCAGCAGGCCGTTCACGCCATGATGGACGATCTCCCGGGCTCCATCACAGTCGGCAAAGGCGATCACCGGCAAACCGTGGACCATCGCCTCAGCCGTCACGAGGCCGAAGCTCTCGTAGCGTGACGGCAGGACGAACAGCTGTGCCGCCGCATATTCGTCACCGATCTGGACGACAACGCCCGGCAGTTCGATGCGGTCGCCGAGCGAGAGGCTGTCGACCTGCCGTTGCAGCGCGGGCCGCAACGCGCCTTCACCCACAATCCGTAAGCGCCAGTCCGGAAACCGTTCGGCGAGGTGGGCGAACGCAGAGATGAGCGTCGCATGGTCTTTCTCAGGGCCGAGCCGTCCCACGCAGAGCAGCGTCTTCTGGTCGCCGCCGGCGACGTCCGCCAAGCCGCCTTGCGCGAGGGTGGGGTTAGCGATGATGACCATCTTCCTGGCGATGAATTGAGGAAAGCCGCTGCGCATCCGCTCAGAGATTGCGGTGAGTTTTCGCAGCAAGGCTGCAGCGAGCCTCAGGCCGACGCGATCGATCGGGCGATCGCTGTAATGCTCGTAAACGCTGTGCGCGCTGCCAATGGCAGGAATGCGCGATCCGACGAGAGCGAGCGCAAGCGAAATGTAGGAGCTGTGCATGAAGCCCACGGCAGCGTCGGGGCGGAATTGAACGGCGAGCTTGCGCAGCGCCAAGGTCCGCCTCACGAACTCAGCGGGCCTGGTCTCGCTCGCCGCATCGCCGATCGCGAGACGAACCAGTCGAACCCGGCTGCTGAACGGGTAGAAGGTCGTGGCGCCACTCCCATCGAAGGTCGCCACGACGACTTCGTGACCGCGGCGCGAAAGCTCGGCGGTGATCGCCGACAGCACACGCTCGGCGCCTCCGCCGCCTCCTTTGACCGTCAGAGTCTTGATCACGAACAGGATCTTCACAGCGGCACCGCGACACTCGCCGGATTCGCCTTGCTTGCTTCGGTCGTGGGCAAAGCAGCGGCGATCGCATTCGAATAGGCCGCGACGGTGGCGTCGAGAGAAAAATATTTGAGCCCCGCCTCGCGCGCACGCTGCGCTACTTTCGGAGGCCGCGCGAGAAGCCAGTGAGCGGCAGCATCGGGATCGCCATGGTCGGCGAAGAAAATCTCCGAATCGAGCCCGGCGCTACCGGCTGCCGCGGTGCCGATCACTGGAAGACCGCAGAGCAGATATTCGCCGAGCTTCACCGGCGCGATCGCCCGGGTCGAGAAGGCTTCCGAGCGGAAGCTGAGGCCCGCATCGGCTGCGCCGAGATAGAAAGGGACACGCTCGGGTGGGACCGTCACTGCCTCGGTAAATCCGCTGATTCCGGGGAGATGTCCTTCAAGCACATCAACTGCGCGCGACGGTTCGGAGGTGAGCACCAGCAGCTGGGCATCCGGCGCGATCCGGCGGACGGCGGCTATCGCGTTCGCGACCTTGTCGAGCCGGTACTGCGGCGCGATCGAGCCCGAATAGACGAGCACCGGCGCATCGGTTGGAAGGCCAAGCTCGCCTCGCGCCTTGCGCCGCGCCGCAGGCGTCGCGGGGCGGAACAGCGCCGGGTCCCGGCCATTCGTGACCACGTGGAAGCGTTCGCGATCGACTGAGGCCCGCTCGGCGAGAATCGCGGCCGCATCCGCGCTTCTCACCAGCACCGATCGCGACTCAATGACGGCGCGCCGTTCGACCTCGCGGAGGAGGCGGTAAACGGGATTGCCGCGCGAAAGCCCGCGAAAGTCCACGCGTTCGTCGGCCTCAAGCCCGTCGGCGTCGTAGAGCATCGGACGTAGCCGCCTTCCACCGCCGGCGAGCAC
>DASUCP010000277.1:0-2215 GCA_036275975.1 Sphingomicrobium sp. | reverse complement strand
CTTCGAATGGCAGTTCGGGGTCGGCGCACTGCTGACGCTAGCGCACGATATCGCGATGACGCTCGGCTTTTTCGCCTTCACGCGACTGCCTGTCGACCTCAACGTCGTCGCCGCGTTTCTGACGATCGTCGGCTATTCGCTGAACGACACGGTCGTGATTTACGACCGTATCCGCGAGGACCTGCGCAAGTATCGCAAGATGGCGATCCTGCCGCTGCTCAACCTGTCGCTGAACGAGACTTTGGCACGGACCGTCGTGACCTCATTCACCGTGCTTATTGCGCTCGGCGTGCTGATGCTGGTCGGGCCGCAGGTCATCTTCGGCCTCGCCATCGCCATATTCCTTGGCGTCGTCATCGGGACCTATTCGTCGATCTACATCTCGGCGCCGGTCCTCGTCTGGCTCGGAGTGCAGCCGGACAGCTTCCTCAAGGCCGACGACAAGGACGAAGCCGAGGCCCCGCAGGCCGCCTGACGTTCCGTTCATCCGCCGCCAAGCTTTCGCGCTCCATTGCTGCGCTTGGCCTCCCAAAGAGGCCACGCTAATGAGGTCCCCATGCTGAAATCGTCCCGTACCGCCGTGCTGATCCTCGTATCCGCCGTGATCTTCCCGTTGGCAGGATGCGCCAAGGACAAGGCGAAGGGCGACACGGCGTATGTCGCGAGGGACGTGAGCTCGCTTTACGGCGCCGCTCAGCGCAGCATGAACTCGGGACAGTACCAGCAGGCGGCCGGCCTGTTCGACGAGGTCGAGCGCCAGCACCCCTATTCCGTGTGGGCCCGCCGCGCCCAGCTGATGAGCGCGTTCAACTATTACATGGCTCAGAAATACCCCGACGCGGTCAGCTCGGCTCAGCGCTTCCTGACCATCCACCCGGGCAACGCCGACGCGCCCTATGCGCAGTACCTGATCGCCATGAGCTACTATCAGCAGATCGCCGACGTGACCCGCGACCAGTCGATCACGCAGCAGGCATCGGATGCCTTCGGCGAGCTGATCCGCCGCTATCCGGATACGCGCTACGCGGCTGACGCGCGGCTGAAGCTCGACCTCATCAAGGACCATCTCGGCGGCAAGGAGATGGAGATCGGCCGCTTCTACCAGCGTTCGGGCCAATGGCTCGCGGCCACCTATCGTTTCCGCAGCGTCGTCGATCAGTATCAGACGACGAGCCATGCGCCCGAGGCACTCGAGCGGCTGGTCGAATGCTATCTCGCCCTCGGCATTCCCGACGAGGCGTGGAAGGCTGCCGCGGTCCTCGGCAAGAACTATCCCGAGACCTACTGGTACCGGCAGTCCCTGCGGCTCCTGCACAAGGAGCAGGACCATACCGGCGGGCGAGCATTCGCCGCGGAGACGGGCCAAGCTCCCGTGTCCGCTTCCGCCGAGACGCGCGGTCACAAGAAAAAGTGATTCCCGGATGGGCGAGCGGAGCGGAATAGCCGAGCCTATTTCGCGAGCGCGCCCATGCTGAGGCAGCTCGCCGTCCACAACATCGTGCTTGTGGAGCGGCTCGAGCTGGAGTTCGATCCGGGCCTTGGCGTACTCACCGGCGAGACCGGGGCGGGCAAGTCGATCCTTCTCGATGCCTTGGGACTCGCGCTCGGAACGCGGGCTGACACCAGCCTTGTGCGCGCAGGCCAGAACAGCGCCGCCGTTTCGGCAGAGCTCGAGCTCGACGCGGCACATCCGGTGCATGCTCTTCTTCGAGATCAGGGAATCGAGACTGAAGCCGGCGAGCCGCTGATCGTTCGGCGGACTTTGAAAAGCGACGGCGGGAGCCGGGCGTTCGTCGGTGGCGGCGCGGTTCCGGCTGGAGTGCTGCGCGACCTCGGAGCGCTGGCGATCGAGATCCACGGCCAGCATGACGATCGGGGGCTGCTCAACCCGAAAGGTCACCGCGCCTTGCTGGACGCGTTTGGGAAGCTGGACGTCGCGCCTGTCGAAGCGGCCTGGGCCAAGGTCACCCGCACCGAGGCGGAGCTCACCCAGGCGCGGGCCGAAGCCGCTGCCGCGGAGCGCGACCGCGAATGGCTGGAACATGCTTCCGCCGAGATCGAAGCGCTCGCGCCGGAGGAAGGGGAGGAGACCCGCCTCGCCGAAGAGCGGGCCGCCATGCAGGCGGGCCTCAAGGCCGGCGAATCGCTGACCGGTCTCGATGAACTGCTGGGCGGCGCGGATGGAGCGCTGGCGCAGCTTCGGCAGGCTGCACGG
>DASUCP010000276.1:0-7255 GCA_036275975.1 Sphingomicrobium sp. | reverse complement strand
CTCTTCGACCAGAGTGAAATGCTGAATGCGCCGGTTCGCCTCGGCCATGTTCTCGGCGATTTTCCGGCGGAGGCCGACAACCTTGATTGCCTCGTCCTTGCGGGGAGCGGCCGCCGGACGGCTCGAAACGGTGCCGCCGTTGTAGAGTAGGTAGGCGTCGAGGTCCGAGTGGCGGATGCGGTCGCCCGTGGTCTTCACGCGCGTAAGATCGATGCCGAGATCGCGGGCCCGGGCGCGGACGGCGGGGGAGGCGAGGACGTGACCTGCTGAGGGTTCCTTCTGTGCAACTTCCGGCTCGACGCGAGGGCTGGGGGCCGGGGCGGGCTGGGACTTCTCCGCCTCGACATCCGCAGCGACGATCGGCATCTCCTCAGCTTGTTCGGGCGTGGCTTCGACGGCCCCGTCGGCGAGAGGCCGCTCGTCCTTGCTGTCTTCGACCGGCTCTGCCGCGCGGTCCGCGCCTTCAGTCTCAATGACCGCGAGCACCGAGCCGATCGGAACCTGGTCGCCGACCTCACCTGCAAGTTCGATCACCTTGCCCGCGACCGGCGATTCCATTTCGACCGTAGCCTTGTCGGTCATCATGTCGGCGATCTGCTGGTCCTCGGCGATCGTGTCGCCGACCTTCACGTGCCAGGCGACGATCTCGGCCTCGGCGATGCCTTCGCCGATGTCCGGGAGCTTGAATTCGTAGCGAGCCATTAGTCGGCCATCACTTTCTCAAGGGCGCGCTTCATGCGCTTCGGGCCGGGGAAGTAGGCCCATTCATAGGCATGCGGGTAAGGCGTGTCCCAGCCGGTTACGCGTTCGACCGGCGCTTCCAGATGATAAAAGCAGCGCTCCTGGACGAGCGCGACGAGCTCGGCGCCGAAGCCGCTAGTGCGCGGTGCCTCGTGTACCACGAGACAGCGGCCGGTTTTCTTCACCGATTCCTCAACCGTATCGAGGTCGAGCGGGACCAGCGTCCGGAGGTCGATCACCTCCGCGTCGAGGCCCCGCTCCTCGACTGCAGCGAGCGCGACGTGAACCATCGTGCCGTAGGCGAGGATGGTGAGGTCGCCGCCTTCGCGGACTAGTGCGGCCTTGCCGAGCGGGACGGTGTAATGACCTTCCGGAACCTCGCTTGCCGGGTGCTTCGACCACGGTTTCACCGGACGGTCGTGGTGGCCGTCGAACGGACCGTTGTAGATGCGCTTGGGCTCAAAGAAGATCACCGGGTCGGGGTCTTCGATCGCGGCGATGAGCAGCCCCTTCGCATCGTACGGCGTGGAGGGGATCACGACCTTCAGGCCCGCGATATGGGTGAAGAGCGATTCCGGCGACTGGCTGTGGGTCTGGCCGCCGAAGATGCCGCCGCCATAGGGCGTGCGGATGACCATCGGCATGGGCCATTCGCCGGCGGTGCGGTAGCGCATCTTGGCGACTTCGCTCACGATCTGGTCGTAGCCCGGGTATATGTAATCGGCGAACTGGATTTCGATCACCGGCTTGAGGCCGTAGCTCGCCATTCCTACCCCGGTGGCGACGATCCCGCCTTCGCTGATCGGGGCGTCGAACACTCGGGTCACGCCGAACTGTTTCTGGAGGCCCTCGGTGACGCGGAAGACGCCGCCGAAGTAGCCGGCGTCCTCGCCGAATACGACCACGTCCTCATCGCGCGTCATCATGATCTTGTGGGCGTCGTTCAGCGCCTGAATCATGTTCATGGTCGGCATCAGTCGCGGCCCTCGGCGAGCGCCTCGTCGCGCTGTTCGGCGAGATGCTGGGGCATCTCGGCATACACGTCCTCGAACATGCTCCCGACATCGTCTTTGCCCTGCTGGGGAAGGATGCCGATCTTTTCGGATTCCTTCTGAGCGGCGCGCACCTCGGCATCGCACTCGGCGCTCATCGCCGCGTGGCGATCTTCATCCCACTCGCCGATTGCGAGGAGATGCGCCTTCAGCCGCTCGATCGGGTCGCCGAGAGGCCACGCTTTTGCTTCGCCTGCAGGACGATAGCCGGAGGGATCGTCCGAGGTGGAATGCCCTTCGGCGCGATAGGTAAAGAACTCGATCAGCGTGGGTCCGCCGTTGGAGCGCGCGCGCTCAGCCGCCCATCTTACCGTGGAGTAGACGGCGAGCGCGTCATTGCCGTCGACGCGCAGCCCGGCGATGCCGTAGCCGACTGCCCGCTGGGCAAAGGTAGCGCGCTCGGCGCCAGCGATTCCGGAGAAGCTCGAAATCGCCCACTGGTTGTTCACCACGGCGAGCACGACCGGCACGTTGTAGACCGCGGCGAATGTCATCGCGCTGTGGAAGTCTCCTTCCGCCGTCGCGCCGTCGCCAACCCAGCCCATCGCAATCCGGCTGTCGCCCTTGATTGCCGCGCCCATCGCCCAGCCGACCGCCTGCGGAAATTGCGTCGCGAGGTTGCCGGAGATCGAGAAGAAGCCGTGCGCCTTGTCCGAATACATGATCGGCAGCTGCCGGCCGCGCAGCTTGTCGCCCGGGTTTGAGTAGATCTGGTTCATCATCTCCGTCAGCGGATAGCCGCGCGAGATAAGCAGCCCCTGCTGGCGGTAGGTCGGGAAGTGCATGTCCTCGCGGTCGAGGGCGGCGGCCGCGGCGACCGCGATCGCTTCCTCGCCTGTGCACTTCATGTAGAAGCTCGTCTTGCCCTGCCGCTGGGCGCGGTACATGCGGTCGTCGAAGATCCGCACGGTGACCATGTCGCGAAGCATCTTGCGGAGGGTGTCCGCGTCGAGCTTCGGGTCCCAAGGGCCAACCGGCCTATTGTCGTCACCCAGCACGCGGACGAGGTCGGTGGTCAGCGGGTGAGTGTCGGACGCCGGGGCTGCGATGTCTGGGCGCGGGGAACTGCCCGCAGCGGGAATCTCCAGCTTCGAAAAGTCCGGCGTGTCGCCGGGCCGGAATGGCGGCTCCGGTACGTGCAGCGCCAAATTGGGCGCATTTCGGCGCAAGGATGGGTCTTTGTCGGCCATGTCGGGGCGAGCGCTTACGCGCCTGCGCGCGAAGCGGCAACTAGCGAAGTCAAGGATGCTTTACATTGGAGTTCGAAGCGCTCTGCGTTGACGCTGAATTACGGGAAAGGGTAGGGCGCGCGGCATGCCCGAAATCTTTTCCGACACGCCCCCCGACCGCCTCTCGCTCGATCCGAGGAGCGACTATTTCGACGAGGCGCTCCTCTCGCGCGGGGTTGGCATCAAGTTCAACGGCCAGGAAAAGACAAACGTCATCGAATATTCGATCTCGGAAGGCTGGATCCGGGTTGCCGCGGGACGCAGCCGCGACCGTTACGGGCAGCCGATGACGATCAAGCTCAACGGCAAAGTCGAGCCCTATTTCGAGAACCCGCCTGAAGGCGAGGCTCAGGAAGGCGTCGCTTCCGAAGGGTAGGACGGTTCGGCGCGGCGGCGGTCGCGCCACTTCTTGAACGCCCATCCGCCGAGCGCCAGCGCCGCAAGCGTCGGTACGCTGCGTTTGGCCAGCGCCGCCGCGCCATATCCCAGGATCGCGCCCTTCGCGCCTTCATGCTCGCCCGCGACCTTGTCGCCGATCCACGCCCCCAGCAGCTTCCCGATCATCACACATGCTCCTTTTGATTCCTCCTCGCATCAGCGCGGGGCGGGTGGCGAATGTTCCCACTAACGGTTTGGGAATTCGCGCCAACTCTTGGTTGGGAAAATCCACCATCGGCCACGCTTATAAGTAATTTTCCTCAGTTTTCCGCGATTGGCACGCTCCTTGATTAGTCCTGTTCATCGGCCCGCAAGCAAATCGCGGCCGACAAAAGGAGAGTTCAAATGTCGTCGCAGTCGCCTTTCGCCCGCACCCTGATCGCCCTGGCCGCGGCGCTCGCTATGAGCACGATCGCGGTCGGCGCAGCCGTTGGCCCGGCGCAAGCCAATGCCAACCCCGTCCAGGTGACCCTCAATGCCTGAACTCGAAGTCCTTGAAGCCAAGGTCCCGGTCCGCACGCCTCGCCTAATCGAGGTCGAGACCGAGCCCAACAACGGGCATTTCGCCCCCGTCGCGAGCTGGTTTAGCGGCCCCGTATTCAGCCGCGCCCGCGACATCTTCGCGGCGAACATGACCGAGCTTCTCGACCGGGCCGAAGACCCGGCGCGGATGATCCGCATGATCATCCTCGAAATGGAAGAGACTCTGGTCGAAGTCCGCGCAACCGCGGCCCGCTCGATCGCGGACATCAAGGAGCTTCGTCGCGCCGTGACCCGGCTCGAAGAGCTTCGGACCGACTGGACGGCCAAGGCCGAGCTCGCGCTGTCGAAGGACCGCGAAGATCTTGCCAAGGCAGCGCTGGTCGAGCGGCAGAAGGCGGCGGATATGGCCGACAGCCTGTGCGCCGAGGTCGTCCAGCTCGAGCAGGTGCTGAAGGGCTATGAGGCGGACATCGCCAAGCTCCAGTCCAAGCTCCGCGAAGCTCGCGCCCGGCAGAATGCGATTTCGGCACGGTTCGAGAGCGCCCTCACCCGGGCGAAAGCCAACGAGGTCATGCACGGCAGCCGGACGCTCGACGCGTTCGCCAAGTTCGAGCTGCTCGAGCGCCGCGCCGATTTCGCGGAAGGCCGCGCCGAGGCGCTGGGGATCAGCAGCCTCGAAGATGAGATCCACGAGCTCAAGGCGTCGGAAGCCGTCGACCGCGAGCTCGAGGCAATGAAAGCAGCGCTGAAAGCGCGTGTGAATTGAAGGAAGGGACGATGGAAATGGCGCGTAAATATTACCCCTATTCGCTCGATCGCCACGACGCGAAGATTGCCGGGGTCTGCTCGACCCTGGGAGCGAAGTGGGGCATCGATCCGACCTTCATCCGCATCGCGTGGATTGCCATTCCGCTGCTGACGCCGGTTGATTTCACCACCGCCATCGTCGCTTACGCGATCGTCGGGATTTTTCTCGCGATCCAGAAGCGGCGCTCGATGACCGGAGACCGGCGCCTGAGCGATTTCGACCGCATGGAGATGGTCTCGAAGCGCAAGCCGACCGTACATGCGATGCGGACCGAGCTGGACGAGACCGACCGCCGGCTGATGGCGATCGATCACCACATCAACACTCAGAATGACGAGCTGGCGCGCGAGATCGAAGCGCTCCGCCAGGAGGAGAAGTAATGGACCCGATCACGATTGGAGTGCTGAGCGCGAGCATCATCGCCGGCCTCGCCGGCGCGAGCATCGCGGGCCTGAAAGCCTGGAACGGCTGGCTGGAGCTCAAGAAGATGGAGCTCACCCAGATGATCGGCGAGCGTGGGCTCCCGCCCGCCAGCGGCCGGATTGAGATGGCGGACCTCAAGGAGCGGATCCGCAAGCTCGAGGCTATCGCCGCCGGAATTGACCTTTAAACCGCGCACTTCGCTCCCCAGGTGCGCTGCCAGAGGCGGTTCGGCTCTCCCCTTCAGCCCGGACCGCCTCTTTCCGTTTGCCGCTTAGTCACTCTCTTCCATGAGGCTCAGGATGTTGCCGTCCGGGTCCTTGAACCAGGTCGTCTTGAATCCTCCCTCGGCGACATAGAGATCGCCCTGCCGCTGCAGACCTGGCAGGTCGTATTGCTCGAAGAAAATGCCTTTCTCCTTTAGCTCCTCGACTTCCTTGTCGATGTCGTCGACGTCGAAGGTTAGCGCCGTCGCCTTGTTGGTGCCGGCAAATTCGGAGCGATAGAGGTTGATGCGGGTGTCGCCGCTTTCCAGCGTGACGCCTTCGCCCCAATCATCCTTCGCCTTGAGGCCGAGCGTGTCCTCGTAGAATTTGCGCGCTCGATCGAGGTCTTTAACCGCGACCATTGGCGTTGCGTCGGCTTTGCCTAGCATGATGTTCCTCCTGACCTTTTAGGGGCATGAGGCGAACGGGTCCTGCCGCCAGGCGTTCCTCCGGCGGCCCCGCAATGCTGCGCTTCGCCGCTTTTGCTACAGCTTCAGGCCGAACTTCGGACCCGCCCAGGTCATGAGCAGATAGAGCGTAATGGTCAGGGCGCAGCCGATAGCGAGCGATACCCAGAACGAGAGACCGCTGCGCAACAGCCACGGCATCACGAGGAACATCGGGAGCGAGGGAAGCACGAACCAGAAGGTCGCCTGCACGTGGGCGGCCATGTTGGGAACATCGGGTTTGTCGCGCCACAGCCATATCATCCCGAGCACGGACACCAGCGGCAGCGAGGCGATGAGCGCGCCGAAGCCGGGATAGCGCTTGGCAACTTCGGACACGATCGCGACGATCACGCCAGAGATGGCGGCCTTGATGGCGAGGTAGAGCATGCGGTCACCTTAGCGCTGGTCAGTCACGGAGACGAGAAGGCGAACGTTATACTGTGCTTTGAACTACGCGCGTGCACTCGGCTAGGAGGCGAACATGGACGCGCACGTTCACTCGCATTCGCATTCCCACGCTCCGACCAGCTTCGGACGGGCGTTCGCTATCGGAATTGCGCTGAACGTCGGATTTGTTGCGATCGAGACGGTCTTCGGCTTCTACGCCAATTCTATGGCTCTGCTTTCTGATGCGGGGCACAACCTTTCGGACGTCCTTGGGCTGATGGTCGCATGGGCTGGCGGCATGATGGCGCGCTCTTCAGCCACGCCGCGCTTCACCTACGGGCTTAAGAAGGCCTCGATCCTGTCAGCGCTGATCAATGCGTTGTTCCTGCTGATCGCCGTCGGAGCGATCGGGGCCGAGGCGATCCGCCGCTTATTCCACCCGTCGCACACGCAAGGCGGCTACGTCATCGTCGTCGCGGCGATCGGGATTTTCGTGAACGGCCTCACCGCCTTCCTGTTCGCGCGCGGGCGGGAGCATGACCTCAACATCCGCGGCGCGTTCCTGCACATGGCCAGCGACGCGTTGGTTTCGCTCGCCGTTGTCTTCGCCGGGTTCGTCATCCTGTGGACCGGGCAGGAATGGGTCGATCCCGTGATGAGCCTCGCAGTCGCTGTCGTGATCCTGTGGGGCAGCATCGGCCTGTTGAAGGAATCAGTCTGGATGTCGCTCGCCGGAGTGCCGGCGGGAATTGACGTCGATCAGGTTGAAATCGCGCTCGGCGAGATCGAAGGCGTCGATGCTGTCCACGACCTCCACGTCTGGCCCCTGAGCACGACGGAAACGGCGCTGACCGCGCATATCGTCACTGCCCAGGCCGATTATCCAGATGCCCTATTGGAAAGTGCCCGAGCCCTGCTTCACGACCGCTTCCACATCGAGCACTGCACCCTGCAGGTCGAAAGCCACCACCCCGCACACCAT
>DASUCP010000275.1:0-2493 GCA_036275975.1 Sphingomicrobium sp. | reverse complement strand
GACCTGCCGAGCCAAAGTCACGAAGGGCAAGGTCGAGATGGCGGCGCGCTACGGCCTTACCGACGAGGAAGTCGCGGACGGCTATGTGCTGACGTGCCAGTCGGTGCCGCTCGGCGATGGCGTCGCGGTGGATTACGACGCGTAACTTAGCTAATCGCTTTTCCATGCTGACGCGCACCGATGAGAAGGCCCGAGGCCTCGCCGATCTTCCGCCTGTGATGAATGATTCGCTGATCGCGCTCATCGGGATGGTCGCGGCCGATCCCCGGCCCGACAAGATCGACGTCGGTGTGGGCGTGTTCCGCGACGGCGATGGCAACACACCGATCCTCAAGGTGATCAAGGAAGCCGAGCAGAGGCTTCACGATACGCAGGTCACCAAGGCGTATCTTGGCAGCGCGGGCGACGTGCGGTTCGCGGAGCTTCTTCGTCCGATCCTGCTTGGGCAGCACGCCGGCGACGATCGAATCGTTGGGGTGCAGACGCCCGGCGGCTGCGGCGCGCTGCGTCTGGGTTTCGAGCTGTTGGCGTCGGCCAATCCGAACGCCCGCGTGCTCGTAGGAGGGCCGACCTGGCCCAACCATCCGCCCCTTATCCGAGCGGTTGGCCTGCCGCAGGTCGACTATCCCTATTACGAGCGGGGCCAGGGCGCGATCCGGTTCGAGGATATGATCGAAGCTTTGCAGTCGGCCGAGCCTGGCGACATCGCTCTCCTTCATGGCTGCTGCCACAACCCGACGGGCGCCGACCTCAACGAGGATCAGTGGCGCGAGGTCGTTCGGGTCGTCAGCGAGCGGGGCCTCGTTCCCCTGATCGACATTGCATACCAGGGTTTCGGCCGTGGGCTCGACGAGGATGCGTACGGCGTCCGCGCGATGCTCGATGCCTGCGACGAAGTGATTATAGCCCAGAGCTGCGACAAGAATTTCAGCGTCTATCGCGATCGTGTCGGATCGCTGTGGATCAAGTCCGGCTCGGCCGAGACGAGCGCAAAGGCGATGGCGCACGTTTACAAGATCGCGCGCGAGATGTGGTCGATGCCGCCCGATCATGGCGCGGCGGCGGTGCACATCGTCCTCGACGACCCCGAGCTTCGCGAGCGCTGGCTGATTGAGCTCAAGGGAATGCGCGACCGGATCAATTCCGTGCGCCAGCGCATCGCGGCTGCCGACCCGCGGCTCGCGTTCATCGGCCGCCAGTTCGGCATGTTCTCCATGCTGCCGCTGAGCAAGGAGCAGGTGCTGAAGCTCCGCGAAGACCATGCGATTTACATGGCCGAGAGCGGGCGCTTCAATGTGGTCGGAATGGGCGACGGACAGATCGACCGATTTACCGCCGCCGTGGTCGAGGCAATGGACAGCTGACGACCATGGCCGACCGTGACCCCGGGAGAGTATCCGCCGAAGTCGATTGGCGCGAGGTTGTAAGGCTGGTCCTCACCAGCCGCGAAATGGACCGGATCGAGGAGCAGGAGCTCGTTCCTCAGAAGAAGGTCCTCTATCAATTCAGCGCGCGCGGCCACGACGTGGCGCAGGTGCTGCTTGGGCTGCACCTGAAGGATGGCGACGGGGTCTTCGGCTATTACCGCTCGCGGCCGCTGCTGCTGTCGCTCGGCGTGCCGCTTGCCGACGCGCTGGGCTCCGGAATGGGTCTCGCCGGCGGCTATTCGAACGGTCGCGATATCGGCGTCGTGTTCAATTACCCCAATCCGGGCGGCGCGCATGCGCTTCCGATGTGTGGTGGAGTGGGGGCGCAGTACACGCCCGCCGCCGGTTGGGCGCAGGCGATCGCTTACAAGCAGAAGATTCTGAAAGAAGGGCCATCCGACGCCATTTCCCTGGTGCTCGGAGGTGATGCGAGCGCGGCGACAGGCGGATTTTGGTCCGCGCTAACAATTACGACTACGCAATCTTTGCCGCTGCTCATCTATATCGAAGACAATGGCTACGGAATCTCGGTTCCGTCGCAATATCAAACACCTGGCAAGGACATCGCCGCCAATCTCGCGAGCTTCAGCGGCCTGACGATCTTCAACGGCGACGGCACCGATCCGGTCGAAGCGTCGAAGCTGGTCCATGACGCAGTTCAGCATGTTCGCACCCAGCGCACGCCGGCTTTGTTACGCCTGACGGTGCCGCGTCTCGAAGGCCACAGTGCGCAGGACACGCAAGCCTACAAGTCGGAAGAGGAGATCGAGGCGGAATGGGCGCGCGATCCGCTGCCCAAGCTCAAGGCTCATGTCGCAAAGCTGCAAATCGGCGACGATCAATGGTCGACTCTCGAACAGGAGACTGCCTGGCAGGTGCAGGCAGCGGTCGCCGAAGCCGAGGCGCGGGGAGTCTCCTCGCCTGAGGCGGTTACGAGCAGCGTCTTCTATGAAGGTCAGATGCAGGAAGTCGGCGGGCTGTGGAACAGTGGGTACGAGCCGCCGGCCTCGACTGACGAGCCGCACCCTGATGGGCAGCGCATCAACATGGTCACCGCGATCCGCCG
>DASUCP010000274.1:0-2782 GCA_036275975.1 Sphingomicrobium sp. | reverse complement strand
CGCCGTCGGTCAGCGTTTCCTACACGCCCGACGTGTTCGGTCTGAACAAGCGGACCGTCGAGGGCCTTGCGGCGCAGGAGCGGGCGACCCGCTACGAGATGATCGCGACCGACATCACGCTCAGCGCGAACGTCGCTTTGGCGGCGATCACCGAAGCCTCGCTCGAAGACCAGATCTCGACGACGAACGAGCTGATCGGGATCAACCGCCAGATCCTCAGCCTCCTGCAGTTCCAGAAATCCAAGGGCTACATCGGGGGCGCGGACATTGCTGCGCAAGAGACGCAGCTGGCGCAGCTCGAAGCCACATTGCCGCCGCTGATCAAGCAGCGTGACCAGCAGAACGATCTCCTCGCCGTGCTCACCGGCCGCTACCCGGCACAGGCGCCGGCGGAGAAGTTCACGCTGGCGAGCCTCACGCTTCCCTCCGATTTGCCGCTGAGCGTCCCCTCGGTCCTGGTCGAGCAGCGGCCGGACGTCCTGCAGGCCGAAGAGAATCTCCACGCCGCAAGCGCGCAGATCGGCGTCGCGAGGGCCAATCGCTTGCCGAACATCACGCTGAGCGCAAATGCCGGGACGAACGCCCTCACCATCGGCCAGATCTTCGGACCGGGAACTGGTTTCTGGAACATCGGCGCGGCGCTGCTCGCGCCGATCTTCGACGGCGGAACGCGGCTGCATCAGGAGCGCGCCGCCCGCTACGCCTATCAGCAGAGCGCCGAGCAGTATCGCGGCACCGTGCTCACGGCGTTCCAGAATGTCGCCGACACGCTCGTCGCGCTCGAGCAGGATGCCAATACGCTGAACGCGACGGCGAAAGCGGCGGACGCCGCGAAGGCGAGCCTCGATCTCTCCCGCCTCCAGTACAAGGACGGATATGCCGCTTATCTGGCGGTGCTCAACGCCGACCAGGCGTACCAGCAGGCGCGGCTCAGCCTGATTCAGGCTGAAGCCGACCGCTTCGCCGATACCGCCGCGCTCTTCCAGGCGCTTGGCGGCGGCTGGTGGCATCGACCCGAGCTGGTGAGCGCCGATGTTCGATAAAGTGCTGCGTCATCGCGCGATTGCCGCGGCCCTCGCGCTTGGAGTTCTCGGTGGCTGCTCGTCTTCGTCGGATGAGAATTCCGCGACGCCAGTGCTGCCGAATGTGCGGCTCACCAAAGCACAGCGAGCGCACATCCAGCTCTACACCGTCGTCCCCGTCGGTTATCGCGAAAGCATCGAAGCGCCGGGCACGGTCGATTTCGACAATGACCAGGCGACATCCGTCGTCTCTCCCTTCACCGGCCCCGTCACTCGCATCTTCGTCGCACTGGGCCAGCATGTGACGAAGGGCCAGCCGCTGGCTGCAGTCGCATCAGCCGACGTCGCCAATGCCGTCGCGGCTTACCGCAAGGCGGCGGTCGCCTCGGCGAACGCTCGGCGCGTTGCAGCGGCGGACCGCGATCTTGCCGCTCACAACGGCATTTCCGAGCGCGAAGCAGCGCAAGCCCAGACGGATGCGGCTAGCGCCGAAGCCGACCGGGTGGCGGCACTCCAGGCGCTGACGTCGTTGGGCGCTAGCCCCGCATCCGGTCTCAACGGAATCATCCGCGCGCCCGTCTCCGGCATCATCGCCGACAAGACCGTGACTCCGGGCCAGCTGCTCCAGGCCGGTTCCTCGACGGCCTTCACCGTCGCCAATCTCTCGCAGGTCTGGGTGCTCGCCCAGGTCTCGCCGAGCGATCTTGCAAAGGTCGGCTTTCACGATGCGGCGGTGATCGATCCCGGCAACGGCACGGGCCCCTTCCATGGCACGGTCGAGAATATCGGCACCACCGTCGATCCCAACACGCGCGCCATCGTCGCCCGTATCGCCGCGCCGAACCCGGGCGACCTTCTGAAGAAGCAGATGTACGTCGACGTTTCGATCGAGTCCGGGCGCGTCAGCACAGGCCTTCTCGTTCCGGTGTCGGCAGTTCTCCACGACGACGAGAACCTGCCATTCGTATATCTGGCGCTGCCCGACGGGAGCTTCGCCCGGCGCCACGTCACCCTCGGATATCGCGATAGCCAGAATTACGACGTGACCAGCGGCCTCGTGAGCGGCGACAAGGTCGTCGCCAACGGCGCCATCTTCCTGCAGTTCATGCAGAGCCAATGAACGAAGAGCCGCCGGCCGAGCCGCCGCGGACCGGCTCCAACTTCATCAACCGGCTCGTCGCCCTCAGCCTCGAGCAGCGGATCCTCGTCGTATTCCTGACCGTGCTGCTTATCCTCGCCGGCATTCGGGCGTGGGAGCGGCTTCCGGTCGATGCCTACCCCGACCTGTCGCCGCCGATGGTGTCGATCACCACCCAGTGGCCGGGCCACTCGGCGGAAGAGGTCGAGCGGCTGATCACCGTTCCGATCGAGCGCGAGATGAACGGCATTCCGAAGGAGAACAACCTTCGCTCAGTGTCGCTGTACGCGCTCTCTTCGATCGACATCACGTTCGACCAGGACACCGATCGGAATTTCGCTCGGCAGCAGGTGTTCAACCGCGTGGGCGGGCTCGACCTGCCGAGCGGAGTGGCGCCGGAAGTCGAGCCGCTGACCTCCCCGTCGGGCCTGATCTATCGCTACACGCTGCAGAGCCCGGACCGTTCGCCGACCGAGCTCAAGACCTTCGAGGACTGGACGGTCGAGCCACAATACAAGTCGGTCGCCGGCGTTGCCGACGATTCCGGCTTCGGCGGCGGCACGATGCAGTACCAGGTGCTGCTCGACCAATATCGCCTCGCCGGAGCGGGCGTTTCGCCGCA
>DASUCP010000273.1:0-8578 GCA_036275975.1 Sphingomicrobium sp. | reverse complement strand
CTCCTCGGTAGCGGCCATTTCCAGGTTCAGGGGCAGGTCGATCTCGGCCATGAGCCGGTCGATATCGCGATCGGTGATGTGCCGCCGGTCCTCTCGCAAGTGGGCGGTGATGCCATCTGCTCCGGCCCCAGCTGCGATGCGGGCGGCACGGACCGGGTCAGGATGATCGCCGCCGCGCGCGTTCCGGATGGTCGCGACATGGTCGATATTGACGCCGAGGCGGAGGCGGCCGGTCACGCCGCGGCACGGCTCCCCGGCTTCACGGCAGGGATGGCGGCGAGCTCGGGCGGCACCGAATTCGCTTCGTAGGTCGGGACGTCGATCCGGATCAGCGGGTAGAAATCGACGCCGAGGTCGGCGTTGCCCGACGAGCGGTCGACGAGCGCGGCTTCGGCGGCCAC
This sequence comes from Sphingomicrobium sp., assembly GCA_036275975.1. Classification (GTDB taxonomy): domain Bacteria; phylum Pseudomonadota; class Alphaproteobacteria; order Sphingomonadales; family Sphingomonadaceae; genus Sphingomicrobium. The sequence continues at coordinate 8,177 of DASUCP010000273.1, read as the reverse complement.
TTCGCCGCCGGCGCGCCGAACCGCATCCATCGCTTCCCGTGACGACAGGCCCGTTGTGACGACGTCCTCGACCATCAAGACCTTGGTGCCCCGATCGAGATGGAAGCCGCGGCGGAATTCGAACGTGCCCTGCGGCCGCTCGAGGAACATCGCCGGCTTGCCCAAAGCGCGACCCATCTCATGACCGATGATCACGCCGCCCATCGCCGGCGAGACCACCACATCGATTTGATCGCGAACAATTTTAGGAAGGCGAGAGGCGAGTTCGGTGGCTAGTCGCTCGGCGCGCGCCGGGTCCATGAGCACCCGTGCGCATTGGAGGTACTTCGGGCTCCTAAGCCCCGACGAAAGGATGAAATGGCCTTCGAGCAAAGCGTCCGCAGCGCGGAACTCGGCGAGGATTTCATCATCGGTCATCATGGGCCAACGGCCATTAGGCGCTGCGGCAAAGCGCTTCAACACCTCCGCGATTCATCTCCCATCAGGCGCTTGAGGCTCTGAAAAGCCGCGCCTATAGAGCGCGCAACTAGGAGGGTGCGGACCCGTGCCTTCTGGCTCCAAACACGTGACCGGGGTGCTGATGAAACACATTGGATGGGCGATTGCCTTGGCTGCGGCCTGGCTGACACCTGCAGCCGCGCAAGCGCCCGCAAGTGCGCCTACCCAAACGACTGCCGCGGCGCCTGCGGCCACGCCGCCCGCGGGCACAGCTCAGAATCCGAACAAGCCCGATGCGGCGACCGCCCCTGTGGGCGCTCCGGCCGGTGTCGGCGTGATGGCGCCCACGCCGGGCATCGGCCAGCCGGACGGAAGCAAGGGGATTCAGCCCCAAGTCACTCCGATCGGCGTGGAAGCCGCCGGCTTCCACAACAACATCCTACTGCCGCTGTGCGCCGCCATCAGCATCTTCGTCTTGGTCTTGCTGTTGTGGGCGATCATTCGCTATCGTCGCGGAGCCAATCCGACGCCGTCGCGCAATTCGCACAACACCACGATCGAGGTGGTCTGGACCCTCCTTCCGGTGCTGATCCTGGTCGCGATCGCGATTCCGTCGATCCGACTGCTGCGTCACACTTATTCGCCGCCACCCGCGGACCTCACGGTCAAGGTGACCGGCCACCAATGGTACTGGAGCTACGAATACCCCGACGACGGCGTCAGCTTCGACAGCTACATGCTGAAGGAAGCCAATGATCCGACCCGCCAGGCCAACCAGCGCGCGCGGACCAATGCCGACGGACCGCCGCTCCTCGCGGTCGATAACCGCCTCGTCATCCCCGCCGGCAAGGTCGTGAAGTTCATCGTCACGGCGGACGATGTGATCCACAGCTTCGCGGTCCCCGCCTTCTGGATCAAGCAGGACGCCAATCCCGGCCAGCTTCACGAAACCTGGGCCAAGGTCGACCGGCCCGGCGTCTATTTCGGCCAGTGCTCGGAATTGTGCGGAGCCCGCCACGGCTTCATGCCGATCGCGGTCGAGGTCCTTCCCCCGGCGCAGTTCGCCGCCTGGATGGCCTCGAAGGGCGGCCACATGGGAGGCGCGACCCCGCCGGCCCCGGACAGCACCGCAGCCTCGCCGGTTTCCGCATCGAATGTTGCAGCTCCCGCAGCCGCAGCCGGACCTGCGGCAGCCGGAACGCCAGCGAACGCCCAGCCAACCAATACGGTCGCGACCAACCAGGCCGCAACCAAGCAGCCTTAGTGGTAAGAGAGTCTCGATGAGCACGACAGCCGACGCACTTCATCTCGAAGCCCACGGGTCAGAGGCGGAGCATCACGCCGATCACAAGCCGGGCTTCTTCACCCGGTGGTTCATGTCGACGAACCACAAGGACATCGGCACGCTCTACCTGATATTCGCGATCATCGCGGGAACGATCGGCGGGGCGATCTCGGGCATCATGCGCTGGGAGTTGATGGAGCCGGGCATCCAGGTTCTCAATCACGCCTGGCCGATCGGGGCCGGCACGGCGAATTTCGATGAATGGACGCACCACTGGAACGTCCTGATTACGGCCCACGGCCTCATCATGGTCTTCTTCACCGTCATGCCCGCGATGATGGGCGGCTTCGGCAACTGGTTCGTGCCGCTGATGATCGGCGCGCCTGACATGGCCTTCCCGCGGATGAACAACATAAGCTTTTGGCTGCTGGTGCCGTCCTTTATGCTGCTCCTCGGCTCGACAATGGTCTCGGGAGGAACGGGTCTGGGTGCGGGCACGGGTTGGACCCTTTACGCGCCGCTCTCGACCTCCGGCTCATCGGGACCGGCGGTCGACATGGCAATTTTCTCGCTCCACCTCGCGGGCGCTAGCTCGATCCTCGGAGCGATCAACTTTATCACGACCATTTTCAACATGCGCGCTCCGGGCATGACTCTGCACAAGATGCCGCTGTTCGTGTGGTCCGTCCTGGTGACGGCGTTCCTTCTGCTGCTCGCGCTTCCGGTTCTGGCCGGCGCGATCACCATGCTCCTGACCGATCGCAATTTCGGAACGACCTTCTTCGACGCGTCGGGCGGCGGCAACGTGGTGCTCTACCAACACCTCTTCTGGTTTTTCGGCCACCCCGAGGTCTACATCATGATCCTGCCGGGCTTCGGCATGATCAGCCAGGTCGTCTCGACCTTCAGCCGCAAACCGGTCTTTGGATATCTGGGCATGGCCTATGCGATGGTTGCGATCGGCGTGATCGGCTTTGTCGTCTGGGCGCACCACATGTTCACGACGGGCATGAGCGTCGATGAGAAAATGTACTTCACGGCGGCGACGATGATCATCGCGGTCCCGACGGGCGTGAAGATCTTCAGCTGGATTGCCACGATGTGGGGCGGATCGATCACCTTCGAGACGCCGATGCTCTTCGCGATCGGCTTCATCTTCCTCTTCACCGTGGGCGGCGTGACCGGCGTCGTGCTCGCGAACGGCGGCGTCGATACGTACATGCAGGACACCTATTACGTCGTGGCGCACTTCCACTACGTGCTCAGCCTCGGCGCGATCTTCTCGATCTTCGCGGGCTTCTATTACTGGTTCCCGAAGATGAGCGGCCGCCTGTACAACGAGCTGCTCGGCAAGATTCACTTCTTCCTGATGTTCATCGGGGTGAACGTGATCTTCTTCCCGATGCATTTCCTTGGGCTCGACGGCATGCCGCGACGGATCCCCGACTACACGCCGGCCTTCGCGGAGTGGAACAAGGTCTCCAGCATCGGCTACATGATCACGGTCGCGGGCGTCGCGGTCTTCTTCATCAATCTCTTCTGGTCGCTCGCCGCGGGCAAGAAGGCGCCCGGCAATCCGTGGGGCGAGGGCGCGACGACACTCGAGTGGACCCTGCCGAGCCCGCCGCCGTTTCACCAGTTCGAGACGCTGCCGCGGATCGACTGAGCTGAGTTTTGAAGTGTTGAAATGAGCGTTGTGACCACCACTGCCGATGTCGCGCTGCCTGCCGACTGGCGCGACCTCTTCGCGCTGACCAAGCCGCGCGTGATGAGCCTCGTGGTCTTCACGGGCCTCTGTGGGCTGCTCGCTGCCCCTGACATGCCGCCGTTCGTGCTCGGCTTCACCGCGATCCTGTGTATCGCGCTCGGGGCCGGAGCGTGCGGCGCGCTCAACCAGTGGTACGAAGCGGATATCGACGCGAAGATGCGGCGGACGGCCAATCGCCCCTTGCCGGCGGGCCGGATCGACCGCCAGTCGGCGCTCCATTTCGGAGTCGGGCTGGCCTTCTTCTCCGTGCTCCTGATGGGTCTTGCGACCAACTGGCTCGCGGCGATCATGCTCGCCGTTTCGATCCTCTTTTACGTCTTCGTCTATACAGTGTGGCTGAAGCCCAGGACTACGCAGAACATCGTCATCGGCGGCGCGGCCGGGGCGTTCCCGCCGTTGATCGGCTGGGTCGCTGCAACTGGACACGTCTCGGCCCTTCCGCTCCTGCTGTTCGCGATCATCTTCCTGTGGACGCCGGCGCATTTCTGGGCGCTGTCGCTGTTCGTGCGCTCGGATTATGCCGCCGCTGGAATCCCGATGCTTCCCGTCGTAGCCGGGTTCGAGCACACCCGGCGCCAGATCTTCCTCTACAGCCTGCCCATGGCTGCCGCCGCTATCGCCCCGTGGCCGCTCGGCCTCACCGGAGCGATCTACGGAGTTTCTGCCGCCGTCCTGAGCTTCGTGTTCGTAGTGCTTGCCGCGCGAGTCCTCGGCAACCGGGCGACTGAGCCGCGCTACATGGAGCCCGAGAAGCACCTGTTCGCTTATTCGGTCTTTTACCTTTTCGCTTTGTTCGCAGTGCTGGTTGCGGATCGGTGGCTGGGATCGTGAAGCTCGAAGACGAGGTCGTTCGGCGCCAGCGGGAGCGGGCGCGCATCCTCGCATGGCTGCTCGGCGCGTTCGTCGTGCTGCTGTTCTTCATCACCATCGCGAAGACGGGTATCAACTGGTGAGTTCTGCCGGGCCGAACAAGAATCTGAAGACGCTTCGAATTTTGCTCCTGATCATCGGGGGGATGGTCATGCTCGTGGCTTTCACTCCGAAGCTCTACAGCGCCTTCTGCGAAGCGACCGGCTTTAACGGAACTACGCAGCGGGCTGATAGGGCGCCGGGCGCCGTCCCCGGCCAAGTGAAGGTCCAGTTTGACGCCAACGTCCATCCTGGCCTGCCGTGGCGGTTCGAGCCCGAGCAGACTTCCGTCGAAGTGGCTCCTGGTGCGAAGACGAAGATCTTCTACCGTGCCCAGAACCTCAGCGCTCGGGCGATCGTCGGGCAGGCCGTCTACAACGTGTCGCCCGACACGGTCGGCAAGTATTTCAAGAAGATCCAGTGCTTCTGCTTCTCGGAGCAGACGCTGCAGCCCGGACAGAAGATCGACATGCAGGTCGTGTTCTTCGTCGATCCGGCGATCAAGAAGGATCCCGACACCAAGGACGTGCACGAAATCACGCTAAGCTACACATTTTATCCGGTGGAAACTGTCCAGGCGTCTCGCTAGAGCCGCTGAAACGCGAACGAGGGAAGCTAGAGAGTAAATGGCCGCGACAAAGCACCACGACTACCATCTCGTGAATCCCAGCCCGTGGCCGCTCGTCGGAGCGATTTCGGCCCTGTTCTTCTTCGGCGGCTTCGTGATGTACCTGCACGAGAACCGTTACGGCCCTGTGACCATGGGCATTGGCTTCGCGGGCATTATTGCGACCATGTACCTGTGGTGGGCCGACGTTATCCAGGAGGCGCATGCGGGCGACCATACGCCCGTCGTGCAGCTTCACCTGCGTTACGGCATGATCCTGTTCATCGCCTCGGAAGTGATGTTCTTCCTCGCCTGGTTCTGGGCCTTCTTCGATTCTGCGATCTTCCCCAGCGCCGTCGACGCGGTCGGCAGTCAATGGCCGCCGAAGGGCGTCACGGTGATGGATCCGTGGAGCCTACCGCTCCTCAACACCTTCATCCTGCTGTGCTCGGGAACGACGGTGACGTGGGCGCACCATTCGCTGATCCACGGCGACCGCCAAGGACTAAAGCTCGGGCTGCTGCTCACGATCCTGCTCGGCCTCAGCTTCACCTTCTGCCAGGGCTGGGAATACGTCCACGCGCCGTTCGGCTTCAAAGGCGGCATCTACGGGTCGACGTTCTTCATGGCGACCGGCTTCCACGGCTTCCACGTCATTATCGGCACGATCTTCCTGACGGTCTGTCTGATCCGTGCGCTCAAAGGCGACTTCACACCCAAGCAGCATTTCGGGTTCGAGGCCGCTGCCTGGTACTGGCACTTCGTCGACGTCGTGTGGCTCTTCCTGTTCACCACGATCTACGTCTGGGGCGGCTGGGGCGCGCCGCACGCGGGGTGACCGGCGAAGCCCCGGCGGCTGAACGTTCTTCGCTGTCGGTGGCGCTTCGCGGCGATTGTCCCCGTTGCGGCGCCCACACCTTGTTCACAGGCTGGGTGAAGTTCGCGAACCGCTGCCGAAGCTGCGGCCTCGATTACGACAGCTTCAATGTTGGAGACGGTCCGGCTGCGTTCCTGATTTTGATCGTCGGCGCGATCGTCGTGGTCGGCGCGCTCGTCCTCGACGCGGCGGCTGAGCCGCCGTGGTGGGTGCACCTGGTCTGGATTCCAGTCAGCGCCGCTCTGACGATCGGCGGCTTGCGGATCGCGAAGGCGTGGCTGCTCGCGCAGGAACACAAGCATCGTGCACGTGAGGGGCGCATCGTCGAATGACTCGGTGGAGTGCAGCGATCGCAACGCTGATCGTGGCGGCTGCGGTGATCGAGATGACTCGCCTTGGCTTCTGGCAGCTCGACCGCGCGCACGAGAATGAGCAGCTCCTCGTCCAATATCAGGCTGCCTCGAGCCTGCCGCCGATTACCTATCCGACGGCGCCGTTAAAGGACCCGCTTCCCCTGTTTCGCTCGGCAACGGGATTTTGCCAGAAGGTTGTCGGGCAGCGTGCATCTGAAGGACGCAACCGCGCGGGCGAGATTGGGTGGGCGCACATCGTCGACTGCGCAACTGGCGCCGAAGGGCCCGGCATGAGCGTAGAGGTGGGCTGGTCCAAGGACCCCAACGCCAAAGTGAATTGGGCGGGCGGACTGGTGAGCGGCGTCATCGTCCGCGACCGTGCGCATAAAATTCGCCTCGTGGCGTCCACCGCTCCGCCGGGTCTCGAGGCCGCGGGTCTCCCGTCAGCCGACACCGCTGTACCGGTCACGCCGACTCGGAACCGCTTCTACGCGCTCCAATGGTTCAGCTTCGCTGCAATCGCCTTGATTATTTATGGGCTGGCATTGCGGAAGCGATGGAAGGAAAAAGGCCCGCCCGAATGAGCGCGCAGCGACACATCCTGCCGAATGGCCTGACGGTAGCGGTCGATCCGGTGGCGGGAGCCGAGTCCGTCGCCTTGGGCCTTTATGCAATGATCGGATCGCGCTCCGAGCCCGAGCATCTGAACGGCCTCGCGCACCTCGTCGAACATATGGTGTTCAAGGGCGCCGGCAGCCGCGACGCTCGGGGAATCGCGGAATCGATCGAGGATGTCGGGGGCATCCTCAATGCGTGGACCGCGCGCGACCAGACGGTGTTTCACGGGCGAGTGCTGGCCAAGGACACGGGACTGCTCCTCGAGCTCATCTCTGACTTTGTCCGTGCTCCGCACATTCACGAGGAGCATCTCGAGCGCGAGAAGGACGTCATCCTGTCCGAACTCGGAGAAGTGACCGATTCGCCTGACGATCTCGTCCACGATCACCTCTACGACGCGGCATTCGACGGGCAGGCGCTCGGCCGCTCGGTGCTCGGATCAGCCGAGACTTTGCATACGGCCACGCGCGACGATTGCCTCAACTGGATTGAAGGCGAACTGGTGCCCTCGCGGCTCGTCCTGTGCGCGAGCGGCAAGGTCAACGATACCGAGCTCCTCAAGCTGGCCGAGAGACTATTGGGCGACATGGCGGATCGGCCCGGCACGCCGATCACTCCTGCCGAGTTCACCGGCGGCGTTCGCAACGATCGGCGCGAATTCGAGCAGGCGCACTGGTGCCTCGGGCTTCCGGGCTTTGCCGCATCCGACCCTCGCCTCCCGGCGCTTTCGATTTTCGTGCAGTCGCTCGGCGGCGGGATGTCGTCACGCCTATTCCAGGAAATGCGCGAGGAACGCGGCCTCGCTTATTCCGTCGGCGCGTGGAGCCAGGCCTATGCCGACACCGGGATCGTCGCGATCAGCTGCGCCGCCGACCGTACGCGCGCGGTCGAATCCATGCACCTCGCGCGCGAGATCGTAGCGCAGGCAATCGAATCTCTCGACGAAACGGAAGTGCAGCGCGCTCGCGCACAAATCGAAGCGGGGCTGCTCATGTCGCTCGAAACTCCCCAGGGACGTGCCGACCACATGGCGCGTTCGATCGAGGTGTTCGGGCGCATTCTCGAGCTCGATGAATTGCTCGGGGAGCTGCACGCCATCGATGCCGAGGCAGCGCGTGCGGCGGGTTCGGCTCTGATCGACGGCCGTGCTGCAATCTCGTCGGTCGGAACCAAGCTCGCTCTCGCTGCATGAGCGAGCTTCAGACGCTCGTTGCCGAGCCTTGGGACGACTGGGGCCTGATCGACTGCGGCAATGGGCAGAAGCTCGAACGCTACGGCAAGGTGACGGTGGTGCGGCCCGAGCCGCAGGCGATGTGGGTGCC
>DASUCP010000272.1:0-5071 GCA_036275975.1 Sphingomicrobium sp. | reverse complement strand
TGAAATGCGCCAGCGTCATGTAGCGCGCGCCGAGATTGTAATATTGGCGCAGCGCCGCGAAGCTGTGCGCCATCTGGTGACCGCCTTCGACCCCGATCAGCGATGCGACCTTGCCAGCCTTGTGAATGCGAACGACGTCGTCCGCCGTGTACGCCTGCTCGAGATCGAGCGGGTAAGCGGCGATGAACCGCTTCACGATGTCGATCTCCTCGAGCGTGTTGCGGATCGCCCTGTCGCCCTGGACGTCGGCGGGGATGAACACCGACCAGAACTGGCCTCCGACGCGACCGGCATGAAGCCGCGCCATGTCGGTCATTACGGGCTTGGGCTTCCAGCTGTCCGTGCCGCTCGCCAGGCCTTCGGTCTTGCCGCCGTAATTCTCGCGCAGGATCTCGGCGAGATCGTTGTGCCCGTCGATGAGCGGCGTGGCTTTGAGGATGCGGTCGATCCGCGCCTGGGTCTTTGGGTCAATCGGTTGGGACATTGCAGTTGCCGGAACTAGAGTCGCGATTGCCGCGGCGACGAGCATGGAGCGATGTGTCATGCACCATGCTTAGGAACAGCCGTTGAGCTGCGCAATCGCAGGGTCTTGTGCTTTAGTCGCGGCGAGGGAATGAAGGGTCGGTGATGGGGGACCTTGAAGCGACGATGGAGTTCGATCCCGACGAGGGGATCGCAAATCTCGAAGAGCATCTCGACCGCATGAAGCGCTCCGCGGACGAGCGCGGCTTCAAATTCGATCGCCATGCCGCGCGCAACGAGCTGCAGGCGGCCACTTTCGCCAAACGGCGGCCAGCGACTGCGCGGCTCGTGCTGTCACCGACCGGAGCGATGGCGATCGAGCTCAAGTCGGCCTAGGCAGCGAGCGGAAACCGCAGCAGCCGGTCGGAAACTGGGACCAGGGCCGCAGCGTTCTCACCGACGGATTTCAGGATTTCCGGGTGATGGGCATCGAGACCACCGGTCAACGCGCCGAACGCGGGCATGATGAGCTTGGTCGCGGAGAGGACGAAGCAGCGGCGCGAGACGTGGCGGCCCTTCAGGTTCACGCGGAGCTTTGGATGGAAGTGGCCAGAGATCTCCGCGCGCCCGTCATGACGAACGGCTTCGTGGCGGAGAGTGATTCCGGCGAGCTCGACTTCATCGGCGATCTTGCCGCCGCAATGGTCGGCGAAGCCGGGATCGTGGTTGCCGACGATCCAGGTCCAGTCGACCCGCGTCGTCAATCGAATCAGGAGGTCGCGCGCTTCTTGCGGCAGCCGTTCGCAGCCGAAATTGTCGTGGAAGCTGTCGCCGAGGCAGAAGAGGCGAGCCGCGCCCGTGCGCTCGACCTCAGCTGCGAGCGCGGTCAGCGTGGCGTGCGAATCATATGGCGGAAGGAACTGCCCGAGGCGGGCGAACCAGCTGGCCTTTTCGAGATGCAGGTCGGCGACGAGCAGGGCCTGCTCAGACGGCCAGAAGAGGGCGCCGTCGGCGGTCGCCTCGAACGTTTCGCCTGCGAACGAAAAGGGAACCATGGGCCAGCTGTAACGCCGGCCCGAAGCTCAATCTAGTGGACTATTCGTAGTCGCCGCCGGACGGAGTTGGCCGCGGCGGAGCGGCTGCCGTCAGGCGCAGGGCCTCGGCCGCATCGCTGAGCGAACCCAGCTCTTCCGTCTCGTCCTCTTCGTCGATCCGGACCTTCTGCAGGTTGGTGACGATCGCTTCCTCGAGCTCGCGCGGTTTCACGGTCACCTCAGCGATCTCGCGAAGGGCAACGACCGGATTCTTGTCGCGGTCGCGATCGATGGTGAGATCGGCGCCGCCCGAAATCTGGCGCGCACGCTGTGCCGCGAGCAGGACCAGATCGAACCTGTTCGGGATCTTATCTACGCAATCTTCAACCGTAACGCGCGCCATTCGTCGCTCCGCAAAGCTATTCCAGATGCCGTGAGGCCCAGGGAATATGGGATGTCAGGAAGGCCGCGCCAATAGCTTGCGGTAGCGCGGAAAGTCAAGGAAACCACGCTCATGGCCGACCAAGCCGCCCAGTCTGCCGCCAGGCCGTCCATCCGCGCGGAGATTGGGGGCAATCGGCTCGAGCTCATCGAAAGCGGCGTCGATCGGTTCACGATGCTTCTTCAGCTGATCGATGGCGCCGAAAAGTCGATCAAGATGCTGATGTACATGTTCAATCCCGACAAGGACGGGGACGCGGTCCGCAATGCGCTCACCGAGGCCGCACTGCGCGGCGTGAAGGTGAAGCTGCTGATCGACGGGTTCGGCTCGGCGGCCACTCCCAAATTCTTCGCCGATCTTGGCAAGGCCGGCGGGGAGCATTGCGTGTTCAACCCGAGCTGGGGCCGGCGGTACCTGCTCCGCAATCACCAGAAGGTGATCGTGATTGACGACGAAATTGTGCTGATCGGCGGAGCGAACATCGACGCGACCTACCTGGAAGACCGCGGGTCCAGGCACTGGCGCGATCTGTGGCTTCGACTCGATGGGCCGGAGGCGGCGCTTCCGAGCCGCTATTTCGACACGCTCTTTCGCTGGTCCAAGCGGCCGAAGTCGAAGCTACGTTCGCTGAGACGGATGCTCGCGGAATTCAACGAGTGGCGCGGACCCTTGCAGTGGAAGTTCAGCGGGCCGTTGAGCATGCGCAACAGCTGGTGGCGGAGCATCGGCCGCGACATGAAGAATGCGCATCGGCTCGACTTGATCTTCGCCTATTTCGCTCCGCCGGGCGCGATGCTGAGGCGGATCGGGCGGGTCGGACGGAGGGGCCGCGCGAGGATTATCAACGCCGCCAAGTCGGACAATAATGCGACGATTGCTGCCGCTCGGCACAGCTACAGCCGCCTGATCCGCCGCCATGTCGAAATCTACGAATATCAGCCGGCGAAACTGCACACCAAGCTCGCGATCGTCGACGACACCGTCCACATTGGCTCATCGAACTTCGACTACCGCAGCTTTTACATCAACTTGGAGGTCATGCTGCGAATCAAGGACGCGGCTTTCGCGGACGCGATGCGCGGCTATTTCGAACGCGAACTCGAGGACTGCCGCTGGATCACCCATGACCTGCACAAGCGGCGCGCGACAATGTGGCGGCGGATGAAGTGGGCGATCTCCCACTTCCTTGTGAACATCGCCGATTACAGCGTCACGAGACGCCTGAACTTCCGTCTTTGAAACTTACTCGGCTGGCTCGCCCTTGTACGCCCAGAACAGCGTGGCCGGCGGGACGTTGATCCATTCGAAGCCGCGCTTGATCGGCTCGAAGTGCGGCTCGATGAAATCCCGCACTTTCGGGCTGAACTGATAGACCAGGAAAGCCCCTCCCGGACGGATTACCTTGGCCGTGGCCTCCGCAATATCATCGCCAACACCCGGCGGCAGGGTAGAGAAGGGAAGGCCCGAAAGCACATAATCGGCCGAGCCCAGGTTGCGGTCGGCGAGGATCTTTTCGACGTCGGCCGCCGAGCCGTTGACGGCGATCAGCCGCGGATCGGCGATCGATTCCTTCAGGTATCGCGTGAAGTCGGGATTGGTGTCGATTGTCACCAACGTGGCATCGGACGAGAGGCGTTCGAGCACCGGACGAGTGAAGGTCCCGACGCCCGGCCCATATTCGACGAACAGCTTCGTGTTGGCCCAATCGACCGGCTCCAGCATCTTGTCGATCAGGACCCGGCTCGACGGAATGATCGAGCCGACCATCACCGGATTTTTCAGGAAGCCGCGCAGGAACTGCCACTGCGGGCTCGGCGAACGGCGGTCGCGGCGACGCTGGAGTCGGCGTGAGCCTTTCAGCGTGCGCGCGGGGGAAGATGACATGAATGCTCCGTTCGGGCGTGCGGAAAGACCATGAGCGTTGGCAAATGCACGGCTGCTTGGCAAGCTTTCCAAGGTTAAAACGCTGCCCCCTAGATGCAGGCGTCTGCGAGGCGCGCGATTTGCGCGACGAAGGGCGACTCTAGGGTTTTCCGCCCTCCTTGGGCCGGAGCATTCCGGGTAAGACGAAGCCGATGCCGCCCAAGGGGCGCGTGGCATCGCTCTTCAGTGTCTCCTGGATGCGCTGATACTCCTCGAGCATCTCCGGCGTGACGGAGGCGCGGGTTTCGCCCAGCGCGACTTCGAAGTCCTCCTTCGTCACCTTTCCGGAATCCAGGCCTCGCCGAAGCGCGGTCAGTCCAGCGCGGCGCACGAGGTCCTCGAGGTCGGCCCCGGTGAAGCGGTCGGTCCGCTGAGCAATCGATTCGAGGTCGACGTCCTCCGCAAGCGGCATCTTGCGGGTGTGGATCGCGAGGATCCGCCGGCGTCCAGCCGTATCCGGGGTCCCCACGTAAATCAGCTCGTCGAAGCGTCCCGGGCGAAGCAGCGCCGGGTCGACCAGCGTCGGGCGATTGGTCGCGCCGATGACGACGACGTTCTGCAGCTCTTCGAGCCCATCCATCTCCGACAGGATGGTGTTGACCACGCGCTCGGTGACCTGCGGCTCGCCAAGACCGCCTCCGCGCATCGGCACGAGGCTGTCGAGCTCGTCGATGAAGATGATCGTCGGCGCGACCTGGCGGGCGCGGTTGAACAGCCGGGCGATCTGCTGCTCGCTCTCGCCATACCATTTGCTGAGCAGGTCAGACGACTTCGTAGCGATGAAGTTTGCTTCGCTCTCCCGCGCTGCGGCCTTGGCGAGCAGCGTCTTGCCGGTGCCCGGCGGCCCGTAGAGCAGGAAGCCCTTCGCCGGACGGATGCCAAGACGGCGGAAGGCGTTCGGATGCTTGAGAGGCAGCTCGACTCCCTCGCGAAGCCGGCCGGCGGCTTCATCGAGACCGCCGATATCCTCCCAGCGGATTTGCGGCGCCTCGACCATCACTTCGCGCATCGCCGAGGGCTGAACGCGCTTCAGTGCATTGTCGAAGTCCCGGAGTTCGACGGACAAAGCGTCGAGGATTTCGGTCGGAATGACATGCTCGGACAAGTTGATGCGAGGCATGATACGCCGGACCGCTTCGAGCGCGGCTTCGCGGCACAAGGCAGCAAGGTCGGCTCCGACGAAGCCGTAGGTGCGGCGCGACAGCTCATC
>DASUCP010000271.1:0-3632 GCA_036275975.1 Sphingomicrobium sp. | reverse complement strand
AATTGCCGTGGGGAACGATGAAGTTTCAGGCCTCCTCTTCCGGCCAGGTGGCGCCAGCGCGCTCTATGTCTTCGCCCACGGCGCGGGTGCCGGGATGACTCACAGGGTCATGGAATCGAACGCGCAAGGACTTGCGGCGCGGGGGATTGCAACGCTTCGGTATCAATTCCCTTACATGGAAAAGAGCTCCCGGCGGCCCGATCCGCCGCGGATTGCGCACGCCGCGGTTCGCGCCGCCGCGGCGAAAGCACTCGAGCTCGCACCCGACCTGCCTCTGTTCGCAGGAGGACGCTCGTTCGGCGGACGCATGACGTCACAGGCACAGTCGATGGAGCCGCTTCCCCACGTTCGCGGTCTCGCCTTTCTCGGCTTTCCGCTTCACCCAGCGGGAAATCCAGGCACCGACCGGGCAGAGCATCTGAAGCTGGTCCGCGTGCCCATGCTGTTCGTCTCCGGCGACCGCGATGCGCTCGCCGAAACCGACCTGCTGAAAGACGTGATAGCCGGTTTTGGAGATCGCGCGACCCTGCATCTGGTCGCGCACGCCGATCACACGTTCAGGGTCGCCGCGAAGAGCGGTCGCACCTCGGCTGAGGCGGAGGCGGAAGCCTTGGACGTGCTCGCTCGTTGGGTGCTCCAAAGGAGCAATTGAGTGAGCGGAACGACCGCATTTCTCTTCGATCTCGACGGCACGCTCGTCGACAGCGTCTACAACCATGTCCGCGCCTGGCACCTCGCGCTTCGCGAGGAGGGCATCCACCTCTCCGTCTGGCGCATCCACCGCAAGATCGGGATGAGCGGAGGTCTGTTCACCGCCCAGCTTCAGCGCGAGCTCGGCCGCGAGATCGATGATGCGACGCGGGAGCGCCTGACCGACCGCCACGCGGAGTTGTTCCGAGAACTCTCCGATAGCGTCGTCCCGCTTCCCGGTGCCGCCGCCCTGCTGCAAGCGCTCACAAGTCTGGAATTGCCGTGGGCGATCGCGACGAGCGGACGAATGATCACGGCCGAGCCGAACCTCAAAAGTCTTGGCGTCGATAGCAACCAAGCGACCGTCGTCACCCGCGACCAGGTCCGTTACGCCAAGCCCGACCCCGACCTGTTCGTCGAGGCTGCACGGCGGCTCGGAACCGATACGCGCGGCTCCTACGTCATCGGCGACAGCATCTGGGACATGATCGCCGCGGCACGCTGTGGGGCGATCGGCATTGGGCTCCTGTCGGGCGGCTACGGCCAGGAAGAGCTCGAGCGGGCCGGAGCACTGCGCGTCTATGACGACCCGGCCGACATGCTTGCGCATCTCGACGAACTCGCGCCACGCACGAGAGATAGAGTCAGAATTTAACTATTATCAACAACCTGCACTTGCATCCTTGTCCCAAAGCGGCAAGGTGCTGATCGGGGGGAGCTCGGCCCGAACTGAGATGAATTACGCTGCGCTCGCGGCGGGGAAGCGTTGTTGCGTACGAAACTATCGCATGGTGAATACCCTGTCGCGGCGACGCCCGACGCTGTCGACGACAATCGGCGCGTCTCAGTCGAGCGGTACCGCAAGGCGAGCGCAGTGCTTACCGTCTCGATCATTCTGATCGCCATTCCCCTTACGATCTTTTCTGGAGTGCTCACCGATTCCACCGGAATCGGTTTGGTGGCATGGCTTTCCGCAGCGCTCTTGCTCGTGGCGTCCATGTGGCGGTCCAATCACACGCGGATTGCGGATTTGGTCGGCACGATCGGACTCGTGTGGAGCGCGGCAGTCGGCTGCGGCGTGATCGCGATGCTCAGCCTTCGCTTCCATCTGCCGATGGCGGACCGTCTCCTATTCGCCTTGGATCACAGCTTCGGGTTCGACGGCGTCGCGATCACCGCATGGCTCGTGCACCAGGGGCAGTGGATCTTCTCGATCATGGCGCCGGCCTATGCCTTCACGATTCCGTTGATGGTCACCGGCATGATCGCGCTGGCCCTCGCAGGAAGACGCGTGGAAGCGTGGCGAGCGGCGTTCAGCTTCATCGGCTCGCTCTTCACGATCTGCCTCATCGCGATTCTTGCACCGGCAAAGGGTCTGGGCGTCTGGGCTCCGCCGGAGTTGCTGAAGCATTTGCCGGATGGCGCCATGCGCTATTTCTGGACCAATTTCGACGGCTTCTATGCGGGGACGAAGCCGGTGCTCAGCCTCCGCACGATCGATGGCGTGATTTCCTTCCCGTCGCTTCACGCGGCGATGGGATTCACGACCGTCGCGATGTGGCGGAAAAACTGGCTGTCACTCGGTGTGACGCTTTTGTGGCTGACGTTCATGCTGCTGGCTACCTTCCCTTATGGCGGACATTATGTGGTGGACGTGCTCGCCGGCCTCACCGTCGCGGCAGGATGGTTCGCGCTATCATGCCGGATGGAGAGGCGCCCGCGAACAACCGCGACAGAGAACGCAGCCTCTGTCATCTAAGCCCGATGAACGCGGCTGCTCCGAGGCGACCTGACGGCCACTCAGTCCTTCCGCCGCATTCGCTTGGCGTCGCGGCCTTTTCGACCATCGTCGAATGGTACGATTTCACGCTCTACCTCTATTTCGCCACGGTCCTCAGCCGAGTGTTCTATGGCGGAGGCAGCGGATCGCTGCTGCTGACGCTCGGCGGATTCGCGATCGCGTATTTGATGCGGCCGCTTGGCGCACTGTTCTTCAGCCATATCGGCGACCGCGCGGGACGCCGGCGCATGATGCTGATGTCGGTCGCCCTGATGACGGCGGCGATGCTGGTGACGGGCCTGCTCCCGACGCGTTCGGCGATTGGTCCGGCGGCCGGTTGGCTGTTGCTCCTGCTCCGCTGCGTAATGGGGTTTTCGGTCGGTGGAGAATATACCGGCGTCGTCGCCTATCTGCTCGAAGGCGCAAAGCCCGCTAGGCGCGGCCTGCTCGCCTCGTCCGCCTCTGCCGCAAGCGAAGTCGGCGGCCTGCTGGCGGTCGGGATATCCGCGCTGACGGTTAGCGCGACAAGCAACATCCAACTCGAAAACTGGGGCTGGCGAATCCCGTTCCTCTTCGGAGCCGTGCTAGCCGCCAGCGTCTGGGTCGCACGCTCGACGATGCATGAATCGCCCGAGTTCGAGCGTCAGCGGCGTGAGGGCACGGTTCCCGCACTGCCGCTTGCGCATTCAATCAAGAATCACCGCCGCGGAATCCTGCGCTCCTTCTCCATCTCGGCACTCGGTTCGATCACTTATTATGTCGGGATCACCTACGTTCCGGCGTTCCTCACATCAGTCGGCAAGATGACTGAGCGGGAGTCACTGTGGCTCTCGACGATCGCGGCTGTCGCAGTGATCCTCGTCACGCCGCTGGTCGGCATTTTGTCGGACAGGATCGGGCGCAAGCCCGTGCTTATCGGATTGTGCCTCGGCAGCGCGGCGCTTCCGATCACGATGTTCTCGCTGATGACGAGCAGCGCACACGCCGAGGCGCTTGCCGGCGCGGTCATTCTCGCCTTGCTTGCTGGCGCGGTGAGCGCAGTCGGCGCAGTCGCAACCGCCGAGCAATTTCCCGGCGAAGGACGCATCACCGGCCTCGCACTCGGAGCGACCATGGCGACTGCAATCTTCGGCGGCCTTACGCCCTACGCAGCGCAGCTGCT
>DASUCP010000270.1:0-3794 GCA_036275975.1 Sphingomicrobium sp. | reverse complement strand
GGCGCAGCACCCGCAGCCGAGTTGGCTGCGATTCGTCGCGACCGGCAAGGCCCGCGCCGGAGTCCGTCGCTTCGTTCGCCACAAGGAGCGCGAGGAGACGATCGAGCTCGGGCGAAAGATTTACGACGAGATCGTCCAGCGACTTCCCGCGGAGCTCGACAAGGATGCGCTGAAGCGCGCGCTGAAGAAGCTCAAGATCGAGAATGCCGACGAGTTGATGATCGCCATCGCCCGGAAGCGGGTGAGCGATGAGGCGCTCATGGAAGCGCTCATGCCTGGATCAGCCGGCGGCGACGTCGCCTCTCCGCGGCCGCTCGGCCAGCGCAAGGCGATCTCGATCAAGGGCCTGACGCCCGGCGTCGCCTACCACCTTGCGCAATGCTGCCATCCGATCCCGGGCGACCGGATCGTTGGCCTCCGGCGCGAGGACGAGGAGATCGAAGTCCACGTCATTGGCTGCGATACACTCGCCAGCGGAGTCGATGCGGACTGGCTAGACCTTGCGTGGGGCGAAGGCTCGGACGGCGGTGCGGCACGGTTGGCGGTCATCCTCCGCGACATCCCCGGAGCGCTCGGCACGATGTCCGGCATCCTCGGGCAGAAGCACGCGAACATCATCAACCTTCAGCTGGTTCACCGCGACGGCAGCTTCCAGACCTTTCACCTGGACATCGAGGTGCACGACCTCGCGCACCTTCACGCGATCATCGCTGCCTTGCGGGAAGCGGATCCGGTCAGCTCCGTCGAGCGGATTTAGGCCCTAACCCGGCCCTTCTCGCGCTGCTGGCGCGCGTGCGCGTCGCCCGCCGCGAGGACGGCGAGCATCACAAGGTCGGAAGCGCTCGCAGTCATCGGTGCGATCTGCACCGGCATCTGAAGTCCGAGGATGTAAGGCCCAAGGACGCTTTCGCCGCCGAGCTCGCGAAGCAGCTTCGCGGACAAGCTGGCCGACTGCAGTCCAGGCATGACGAGGATCGTCGCCGGGCCGGAAAGGCGCGTGAAGGGATAATATCGCTTCTGCATCTCATAATTGAGCGCCACGTCGGGCGCCATTTCGCCTTCATATTCGAAATCGACCTGGAAGCCGTCGAGCAGCTTCACCGCTTCGCGGAGCCCTTCGATATGCATGCCCGGCGGGTTGCCGAACGTCGTGTAGCTGATGAAGGCGACGCGCGGTTCGAGGCCCATCCGCCGCGCGAATGACGAGGAACGCATCGCGATCGCGGCATATTGCTCCGCGGTCGGCCGCTCCGTGACGGCCGTATCGGCGATCAGCACGGTGTGATTGCGTCCGACGACGACGTTGATGCCGAATGGAGTCGAGTCCTGCTCGTCGTCGATGACCGCGCGCACCTGGCGCAGCGACTGACTGAACGGCCGAGTCGTTCCAGTGATCATTGCGTCCGCCTCGCCAAGCGCGAGCATCGCCGCGGCGAAGTAGTTGCGGTCCTGGTTGACCATCCGCTCGATCTCGCGGCGGAGCAGCCCGTGGCGCTGGTGCTTCGCGTAAATGTAATCGACGGCGCGCCCGACCAGGGGCGAATTGCGGCTGTTCAGGACCTCATAGTCCTTGGGCTTCTCGACGCCCATTTCCTTGAGAAGGTCGTAGACTTCCTCGCGCCCGACCAGGACGGGCGTGCCGTAGCCCGCTTCCTTGAAGGCGATCGCCGCGCGGAGCACGTTCGGCTCCTCACCTTCGGCGAAGAGCACGCGCTTCGGGTTCTTCTTCGCATTCTCGTAGGCGAGGCTCATCACCGCGACGGTGGGGTTGAGGCGCGCGCGAAGCTGCTGGCGATAGGCCTCCATGTTCGCGATCGGCTTCTGAGCAACGCCGCTTTGGACGGCGGC
Source organism: Sphingomicrobium sp. (assembly GCA_036275975.1). Taxonomy (GTDB): domain Bacteria; phylum Pseudomonadota; class Alphaproteobacteria; order Sphingomonadales; family Sphingomonadaceae; genus Sphingomicrobium. The sequence continues at coordinate 1,946 of DASUCP010000270.1, read as the reverse complement.
TTCCGCCACCGCGGAAGCGACCACTTCCATGAGGCGAGGATCGAACGGCGCCGGGATGATGTAATCGCGACCGAAACTTTGCGAACGGCCGCCATAGGCCGCAGCGACTTCTTCGGGCACCGGCTCGCGCGCGAGCTCGGCGAGAGCTTCCGCTGCCGCGATCTTCATCGCCTCGTTGATGGCCGTCGCGCGCACGTCGAGCGCGCCGCGGAAGATGAACGGAAAGCCGAGAACGTTATTGATCTGGTTGGGGAAGTCCGAACGCCCGGTGGCGATGATTGCGTCCGGCCGCACTTCCGTGGCGTCCGGCGGCCAGATCTCGGGATCGGGATTGGCCATCGCGAAGATGATCGGCTCCTTGGCCATCGACTTCACCATGTCCTTGCTGACGACGTTCGCAGCGGAAAGGCCAAGAAACACGTCCGCGCCCTTGATCGCCTCGGCGAGCGTCCGGCGGTCGGTCTCGACCGCGTGCGCCGACTTCCACTGGTCGAGGTCTGTCCGACCTTTGTAGAGCACGCCCTTGCGGTCGCACATGATCACATTGTCGCCCCGCACGCCCATGGCTTTCACCAGCTCCGTGCACGCGATCGCCGCGGCACCCGCGCCGTTCACCACAACCTTCACGTCGGCGAGCTTGCGGTTGGTGAGAAGGCAGGCGTTGATGAGGCCGGCCGCGGTGATGATCGCGGTCCCGTGCTGGTCGTCGTGAAAGACCGGGATGTTCATCCGCTCGCGCAGAGTCTGCTCGATGATGAAGCAGTCGGGCGCGGCGATATCCTCGAGGTTGATGCCGCCGAAGCTCGGTTCAAGCAATTCGACGGCGTCGATGAAGCGCTGCGCGTCTTCGGTCTTCACCTCGATGTCGATGGCGTCGACATCGGCGAAACGCTTGAACAGCACCGCCTTGCCTTCCATCACCGGCTTGGACGCGAGCGCGCCGAGATTGCCGAGGCCGAGGATCGCCGTGCCGTTGGAGATGACGGCGACCAGATTCCCCTTCGTCGTATAGTCGTACGCGCAGGTCGGATTCTCGGCGATCGCCCGCACGGGAACGGCAACGCCAGGGGAATATGCGAGGCTGAGGTCGCGCTGCGTCGCCATCGGCTTGGAGGCGACGACCTCGAGCTTCCCGGGTCGGCCGTGCGTATGGAACTCGAGCGCTTCGGCCTCTGTGTATCTGACGTTGGATTCCGACATGGAGGGCGTGCTTAGCTGACACGGCCGCAAAGAGTCACGCGCGCGTCGATTCGAGAGTCGATTGAAGCAGCCCTAGCCGCTACCAATCAGCAATGGCCCGCGCCGACGCTCCCACGCCCATGATGGCGCAGTACCGGCGGCTCAAGGAAGAGGCCGGCGAGGCGCTTCTCTTCTACCGCATGGGCGATTTCTTCGAGCTGTTCTTCGACGATGCCAAGGTCGCGGCCGCCTGCCTCGATATCGCGCTCACGAAGCGAGGTGAGGATGCCGGCCAGCCGATCCCGATGTGCGGAGTCCCGGTGCATTCGGCGGAGTCGTACCTCGCCCGCCTGATCAAGGCTGGCCACCGCGTCGCGATCGCCGAGCAGACCGAGAGCCCGGCCGAGGCGCGCAAGGCCCGGGGCTCCAAAGCACTCGTAGACCGCGCGATCATCCGGTTGGTCACGCCAGGGACACTGACCGAGGAAACTTTGCTTGAATCGTCCGCGGCCAACTGGCTCGCCGCCATTGGTCGCGCGGGTGAGGAATGGGCGATCGCGGCCGCCGACATCTCGACTGGCCGCTTCGAGCTGGTAAGCTGCGGTCCCGGCGAGCTGGCGGCCGAGCTCGCGCGGCTGTCGCCCGCCGAGACCATATCGGACTCACCTGTGGCCGGGCTTAGGACCGCGCAGGGCAAAGGCCGGTTCGACAGCCTGGCCGGAGAACACTCGCTCAAGGATCGCTTCGGCCTCGCGACCCTCGACGGC
>DASUCP010000269.1:0-10148 GCA_036275975.1 Sphingomicrobium sp. | reverse complement strand
CCCTCGGCGTTGCCAAAGGCCTGCACGGCTTCCGCCGCTTCGAGGCTGTCGAGGATCACGCGCAGCCTGCATCCCTGCCGCAAGAACTGAGCGACCTGCGGCAGCTTCACGGGGGCGATCCCGACGGCATAGAGGATGTCGCGCACGCCGCGTTCGAAGAAATATCGCGCTTCGGCGAGCGTCGAGACGGTGATTGGGATGTCCGCGCCGCCCGACAGGATTCGAAGCACGTCGATCGACTTCGACGTTTTCACGTGGGGGCGCAGCATCACTCCGAGTTGACGCACCCGTTCACGCATCCGGTCCGCGTTGGCCTGGAGGCGAAGGCGATCGAGGATCAGCGCCGGTGTCGGAAGGTCCAGGATCGTCTCGTTGCGCCGCGCAATCGAAGAAAGCTCGTTCATGACCGCAGCGGATGCGCCTTCGTCCGACGCACCGCAACCGCTCAGTTGCGCGGCGCCTGTCTACGATAGCTCAGCGCCTCGGCGACGTGGATGCGCCCGACCTGCTCGGCGCCCGCCAGGTCCGCAATAGTCCGCGCGACCCGCAGCACGCGGTGGAAGCCGCGCGCCGAGAGGCGCATTGCCGCCGCGGCGTCGGCGAGTAGCTTGCGGCCCGGCTCGTCCGGCGTGGCGACTCGATCGAGCAATTCGCCGTCAGCTTCGGCATTGGTGCGCGGTCCATGGCCGTTGTAACGATCGGCCTGGATCTGCCGGGCCGCGGCTACGCGCTGCGCAACTTCCCTGCTGCCTTCGGCGGGTGGCGGAAGTGTGAGGTCGGCCGCAGACACTCCCGGCACTTCGACGTGCAGGTCGATGCGGTCGAGGAGTGGCCCCGACACTCGCCCCTGGTAGTCGGCAGCACACCGCGGCGCTCGGCTGCAGGCGAGCGCCGGATCGCCGAGATGTCCGCAGCGGCAGGGGTTCATTGCGGCGACAAGCTGCACGCGAGCGGGAAAGGTCACATGGGTGTTCGCACGGGCCACGCTGACATTGCCGGTCTCGAGCGGCTGCCGGAGCGAATCGAGCACCTGGCGCTGGAACTCGGGAAGCTCGTCGAGGAACAGCACGCCGAGGTGTGCGAGGCTGATCTCTCCGGGGCGCACACGAAGGCCGCCGCCGACCAGCGCGGGCATCGACGCGCTGTGATGCGGCGAGCGGAACGGCCGCTTGCGTCGGATCTTGCCGCCGCCGAGCTCGCCGGCGACGGACGCGACCATCGAGACTTCGAGCGCTTCGCTCGGCTGCAGCGGCGGGAGGATGCCCGGCAGGCACGCCGCGAGCAGCGACTTTCCCGCGCCAGGCGGGCCACTCATCAGCAGATTGTGACCGCCCGCCGCGGCAATCTCGAGCGCGCGCTTGGCGACCTCCTGCCCTTTGACCTGCGCGAGGTCGGGGCCGCCTTCGGCTGGCTCGGCTTCTACGGCCGGCGGCGCAGGGACGAGGCTTGTTCCTTTGAGATGGGCGAGCAGCGCCAGCAGATCCGGCGCCGCGATGACATCCAGCTCGCCAGCCCAGCTCGCCTCGCTCCCTTGGGCGGCGGGACAAATCAGCCCTTTGTCCTGCGAGGATGCGTGGATCGCGGCAAGCAACACGCCTGGAGAAGCCGCGATCCGTCCGTCCAGGCACAGCTCACCGACTGCGACATAGTGTGACAGCGTCTCCGCGTCGGTCGCTCCGATCGCCGCGAGAAGGCACAGCGCGATCGGCAGGTCGTAGTGCGATCCTTCCTTCGGCAGGTCCGCCGGCGACAGATTCACAGTGATGACCTTGGGCGGAAGCGCCAAGCCAATGGCGGCGAGCGCGGCACGGACACGCTCTCGGCTTTCCGCAACCGCTTTGTCCGGCAGGCCGACAATCGTGAATTTCGGAACGCCGGACGTCAGCTGGACCTGCACCTCGACGGCGCGGGCTTCGAGGCCGAGGTAAGCGACAGTGGCGACGGTCGCGGCCATCAGGCCCCGCCCCCGAAACGCAACACTCTAAACAGGATTCCCCCTAGCTCGGCGGCGTGAAGCTAGACGGTCCGACGTGCATTTCGCAAGCGCTTGCGGCGGGATAAGTGTATCACCACATCAACACGCATGATCAGCAGGCAGCAGTGGCGGCGGTTCATCGACCACCCGGTCGTCGAGTGGACGATCCTCGCGATCGGAATCGTCCTTCTCGCCATTTCTCCGCTCGTCGGCGCAATTCCGGGGCCCGGCGGAATCATCGTCGCGGGGATCGGCCTCGCGCTCGTCCTTAAGACCAGCATGTGGGCCAAGCGCCGCTATGTGAAGTTCAAGCGCTGGCAACCGAAGGCGGGACGCTGGACGGACCTCGCCCTGCGCCGTCGCAGCGCGAAGCGGCGGGAAGCGGTCCGAAAGGCTGCGCAAAGCGGCCCCGGCAATTGACTTGGACGCGCCTCTCCCTTATCGGCGCGCACGACAGCGGCTGCCTCAGGGGCGGCCCTTTTTCTTTGAATTCGAACTTAAAGGCATGAGCGATGAAGCGCACCTTCCAGCCGAGCAATCTGGTCCGCAAGCGGCGTCACGGGTTCCGCGCCCGCATGGCGACGGTCGGCGGACGCAAGGTGCTGAACGCCCGCCGCGCCCGCGGCAGAAAGAAGCTCAGCGCCTAATCACGCTCAAGAGGCGGGCCGATTTCGTCGCGGCGAACGCCGGCAGGCGCGCGACAACGCCCGGCTTCATCCTTCTCGTCCGCGATCGCGACGATCAAGACCCGGCGATCCGCGTTGGATTTACCGTCACCAAGAAGATCGGGGGCGCCGTCGTCCGCAACCGAATGAAGCGGCGCTTCCGCGCGCTGGCCCGCGAGATCGTGCCGGCGAAGGGGATTGCGGGCTGCGATCATGTGATGATCGGCCGAGCCAAGGGCATCGAGCGCGATTTCGGGCTGCTTCGGTCCGAATTGGCCGGCGCTCTCGACAAGCTGCGCCGCCAATGATCGCTAAAGCCATGATCCTGATCGCCAAGGCCTGGCAGAAAGGCCCCTCGCAAATCCTTCCGCCGAGCTGCCGCTATCAACCCAGCTGCTCGGCCTATGCGATTACCGCTCTTCAACGCTATGGGGCCGCGCGCGGGGGATGGATGGCGCTGAAACGAATCTGCCGCTGCCATCCTTGGGGTGGCCAGGGCTATGACCCCGTCCCCGAGAGGATCGAGAACAGGTGAAAGACAATAAGAATTTGATCCTCGCGGTGGTGCTGAGCGCACTGGTGCTGCTTGGCTGGACCTGGGCCGCGAACAAATATTTCCCGACCGCGAACCCGCCGAGCACAAAGGTCGTGAACGGCAAGCAACAACCCCCGCCGCAGCCGCAGGCCCAGCCGGCGACGAGCAGCCCCGGTCGGCAGCAAACACTGTCCGCAGCGCTCGCTTCGGGCCCGCGCGTCCGCATTCAGACGCCCTCGCTCCAGGGCTCGATCAATCTCAAAGGCGCGCAGATCGACGACCTGCTCCTCGTCGACCAGAAGCAGACGATCGCCAAGAATTCGCCGCCGGTGCGGCTGCTCTCGCCGCTGGGGACTCCGGGCGCGTACATCGCGGAGTTCGGCTGGTCCGCGCAGGGCGCGCAGGCTCCGACGCTCGACACGGTGTGGACGGCGGACAGCCAGACGCTCACGCCCGACCATCCCGTCACGCTCAGCACGCAAATGCCCAACGGCATGCGCTACCAGCTGAAGTTCTCAGTGGATGACGGCTATCTCTTCACCGTCCGCCAGAGCGTCCTCAATGGCTCGGGTCAGCCGATCAGCGTTCGTCCAACCGGACTGGTAAGCCGCGGAAGCCAATCCACGGATCGCTCGAGTTGGACCAACCATGTCGGACCGATCGGCGTGTTCGACGGCAAGGCCAAATATGACGTCAACTGGAAGGACCTCGACCAGGGGACGAGCGAAGCCTTCAACAACGTGCCGGGCTGGCTCGGCTTCACTGACAAATATTGGCTGACGGCGCTGGTACCCGCCGGCGCGCCGATGTCGGCGGAGTTCCGCAAGAGCCCTGCGGGAGGATACCAAGCCGACTACGCGCTCGCGTTGACCAATATTGCACCCGGCCAGTCGGTCACCACCGAGACTCGCCTGTTTGCCGGAGCGAAGGAAAAGTCGTGGCTCGACCGCTACGAGGACGCGGGAATCCCGAAACTATCCAAGTCGATCGACTGGGGTTGGTTCGAGTTCTTCATGCGGCCAATCTTCGACCTGTTGATGTTCCTGTTCCACACGCTCGGCAATTTCGGGCTGGCGATCATCGCGCTGACGCTGATCGTCCGGGCGATTATGTTCCCCATCGCGCAGAAGCAGTTCCAGTCGATGGCCGCGATGCGCAAGCTCCAGCCGAAGATGAAAGCTATCCAGGAGCGCTTCAAGGAGGACAAGCAGCGCCAGCAGCAGGAAATCCTGAAGCTCTACCAGGAGGAGAAGGTGAACCCCGCGGCGGGCTGCCTCCCGATCCTGCTCCAGATCCCGGTGTTCTACGCGCTCTACAAGGTGCTGCTGGTCAGCGTCGAAATGCGGCACCAGCCGTTCGTCGGCTGGATAAGGGACCTGTCTGCGCCCGACCCGCTAACCCCAGTCAACCTGTTCGGGCTACTCCACTTCACGCCGCCGGCAATGCTCGCCATCGGCGTTCTCCCGATCCTGGTCGGGGCGACGCAATTCGTTTCGATGAAGCTCAACCCGCAGCCGATGGACCCGGCGCAGGCGCAGATGTTCGCGATCATGCCGTGGGTGCTGGTGTTCATCATGGCGCCATTCGCTGCCGGCTTACAGCTCTACTGGATCACCAACAACCTGCTGACGATGGCGCAGCAATGGCATCTGTACCGCAAGTACGGGCTGCACCTTAGCGATACGCATCCGGTCCACACATGAGCGAGGCCGCTGACAAGGAGCTGAGCGAAGCCGCACGCAAATTGTTCGCTGGGCCGATCGAGTTCCTGAAGTCCGCGCCGGAGCTGAAATTCTTGCCTGACCAGGACGTGCCGGAAATCGCCTTCGCCGGCCGCTCGAATGTGGGGAAAAGCTCGCTCCTAAACGCGCTGACGAACCGCAAGACACTCGCGCGCACGTCGAACACGCCCGGACGGACGCAGGAACTCAATTTCTTCGACGTCGGTCAGCCGCTGCAGCTGCGGCTCGTCGACATGCCAGGCTACGGCTTTGCCGAAGCGCCGAAGGATCTGGTGAGGCGCTGGCGCAACCTCGTGAACAATTACCTCCGCGGCCGGTCGGCGCTGAAGCGCGCGCTGGTGTTGGTCGACTCTCGCCACGGGCTCAAAGACGTGGACCGCGAGATGATGCGGATGCTCGACGAAGCAGCGGTCAGTTACCACCTCGTCCTCACCAAGGGCGACAAGGTGAAGCCGTCGGCGCTCGGCGCCCTTTACGAAACGACGATGACCGAAGCAGCGAAACACCCTGCCGCGCATCCGTCCATCTTCACGACCTCGAGCGAAACCGGTAGCGGGATCGCCGAGTTGAGAACCGCAATCCTCGAAGCTGCGACGTCTTAGGGAGAACGGCTTGTTCAAGCTGATCATCGGCAACCGCGCTTATTCCAGCTGGTCGATGCGCGGCTGGCTCGCGGCCAAGCAGTCGGGCGAAGAGTTCGAGGAACTCGTCGTGCCGATGTTCGACGAGGGATGGGAGAAGAGGCGCGAGGGCGACGAGTTCGCGCCTTCGCTCGGCAAGGTTCCAATCCTGTGGGATGGCGACTGCGTTGTCTGGGACAGCCTCGCCATCATCGAGTTCCTCGCCGACCGCGTTGGCCGCGAAAGATACTGGCCCGAGGAGGTCGAGGCCCGCGCGGTCGCACGCTCGATGTCGGCGGAAATGCATTCGGGCTTCCACAACCTGCGCCGCGACCTGCCGATGAACGTCCGAAAGAGCTTCCCGCCGGCCGATCTGACGGAAGAAGTCAAAGCGGAAATCGACCGGATCCTCCAGCTGTGGGCGCAGGCGCGTGCGCGCTGGGGCGGCATGGGCGAATTCCTGTTCGGCGACTGGTGCGCCGCGGATATGATGTATGCGCCGGTGGTGACCCGCTTCATCACCTACGGCGTCGCGGTGCCCAATTTCGCGGCTGTCTATATGAAGGCGGTGCTTTCCCATCCGCACGTGTCCGAATGGATCGACAAGGCCCAGGACGAGCCCTGGGTGATCGAGCAATACGAAGCCGATAAGGCCGCCTAGGCGGGCCTCGTCGTATCACCGTAGGGCGTGCCATCCTTGTGTGAGTAGGTCCCCTCGGGCGTGAACATCAGGTCGATGTCGGAATAGCCGCCGCCGGTGTTGGTGCCTCCGCCGACGACAATGAAAGAGCAATCGGAATCGCTTTCGTTGCGGAGATGATGGCCGTTGGTGCTGCCCTTCGGCCAGGAAGCGCAGTCGCCTGGTCGAAGCACGGTCCGACCATCGTCCTCGACCAACACCGCCTCGCCTTCGAGCATCAAGAGGAACTCGTCCTCGCCGTTGTGCCAGTGGCGCTGCGACGACCAGGCGCCGGGCTTCAGGACCACGTGGCTGACACCGAAATCCGTCAGCCCCGTCGCGGGCGCAAGCCGGCGATACCAGCGTCCGGCGACGTCCTTGTCGAACGGCGGCGGGTAGCCGGTGCGGTTGGTCTGCTGGATGGAGTCGAGGTCGATCTTGGGCATCTGGATTCCTTCCGAGGCCTCATAAACCGAACTAATCGGCGAGAGCTGAACTTCTATTGGACCCGTGAAGCGCCCTGAACGAACATGATGCGATGAGCAATGCTACACATGCCGCAACGCCGCCGGTCGATCCGCTCAAGATCAGCCGCTGCATTCATCAAGCCTATCACAACCAACGGATCGAGGCCGTCAACGACCATGAGATCCGTTTGAGCGTGATGACGGAGAGCTTCCCCTGGCATCGCCATCCCTATTCGGACGAGACCTTCTTCTGCATCGATGGTGAGCTGGTCATCGAGTTCACGGATCGGGAGGTCGCTCTTCGCGCGGGAGAGTTCCTGACGGTTCCCAAGGGAGTCCGCCACCGGACGCGGCCAGGCGGAAACCGGTCGGTGAATCTCACATTCGAGAAACTGAACGCAGAGACGGTGTTCGAGTGAACCGATCGCGGTGGGTCAGAAGTTGCCCTTCACCGACAGCGTGAAAATGGGTCCGACCCACTCCATGCAACTTGGCTCAAGTCGTGGCCTTCTTGCCTGCCGCCGAATGCTTGCTACGGCAATTGAATGCCCTCCCCCATCGACCCGGTCGAGCTTGCTTCAAAGCTGATTCGATGCCCCAGCGTCACTCCGGCGCGAGGCCAAGTGTTCGACGTCCTCCAGGCCGCGCTCGAGCCGCTCGGCTTCACCGTCCATCGCTGGGTCATGGGCGAGCCGCCCGACGGACCCACCGAGAATATGGTGGCGATCCGCGGCTCGGGTGGACCGCATTTCGGCTTTGCCGGCCACCTCGACGTGGTTCCCGCCGGCGAGGGCTGGTCCGGCGACCCGTATGGCGCCGAGGTGCAGGATGGACTGCTTGTGGGCCGAGGCGCCAACGACATGAAAAGCGCCATCGCGGCTTACGTCGCAGCGCTCTCGCGCATCGGCGAAACCGCCGGCACGCTGTCGCTTCTGATCACGGGCGACGAAGAAGGCTACTCCACCTACGGCACGCCGCGGATCATCGACTGGCTGAATGAACGGCAGATCCGACCCGACATGATCCTGATCGGCGAGCCGACGTCGGTGGATCGGCTTGGCGACACAGTAAAAATCGGCCGCCGCGGCTCGGTGAACATGTGGATCGACGTGCCCGGAATTCAGGGTCACGTCGCCTACCCGCACCGGGCGACCAATCCGATCCCCTCGCTCGCGCGCGTCATCGCCGCGCTCGACTCGATCCACCTTGATGAGGGCACCGAGCAATTCCCGCCCTCGAACCTCGAGTTCACGGGAATCGAGACCCCGACACATGCGAGCAACGTGATCCCGGGCTCGGTGACCACCCAGCTCAACATCCGCTTCAACAATCTTCAGCGCGGCGCCGATCTCGTGAAGCTGGTCGAGGAGATCGCCATCCGCGAAGCACCGGAAGCGAAGGTAAGAGCGCGGATTTCCGGCGAGGCGTTCCTGACCCCGCCTGGGCAGCTCTATGATGTCGTCGTAGCCGCGATCGAAGAAGAGACCGGCGTCACGCCCGAGCTGTCGACCAGCGGGGGCACCTCGGACGGCCGTTTCCTTATCCAACTCTGCCCGGTTGTTGATTTCGGCCTTCCAAACGCGACGATGCACAAGATTGGCGAATGCGCGGCAGTCGACGATATCCACGGGCTGTCACGCATCTACGAGCGGATCGTTCGAAAGGTGGTGAGCTGAGATGACGAAATTCAGCGCGAATTCAAAACGGATCGATCCCTACAAGAACTTCAAGTTCAGGGTCGCCTTGTTCGCCGCAGCCGGAGCGATTGCGGGGATCGTCGCGGGAAAGCTGCTGGATCGAACCGGCGACAGATCAGGAGACTAAGCGACCGATTTTGCGCCCTTGCGGTCGGCGTTGCCGGTCCAGGCAAGAAACTCCTGCTCCGGCATGGCCTCGGCGAAGACGAACCCCTGCACGGTGTCACAACCCATCGCGCGCAATATGTCGGCCTGCGCGATGCTTTCGATGCCCTCCGCGACGACTTCGCACTCGACGCCCTTGATCAGCTGGATCACGGCTTGGACGATGACCCTGGCCTTCTCGCTATCCTCGATATCGGCAACCAGCGACGGATCGAGCTTCACGCGGTCGAGAGGCATGGTGCGCAGGCGCGCGAGGTTTGAATAGCCGGTCCCGAAATCATCGATCGCGATGCGAGCGCCGTCCGCCCGAAGCGACGCGATTTCTTCGAGGACCCCGGCGCTCACTTCCATTGCCGCGCTCTCGGTGAACTCGAGCTCGATCAGCGAGAGCGGCACGTCGGCGTCGTTGAAGGCGTGGCGCAGCTTCAGGAAAAAATCCGGCCGCTCGACCTGGCGCGGGCTGACGTTGAACCCGACACGCCCGTCGAAACCGCGCCGATGCCAGTTGCCGAGCGTGACCGCAACTTCGCCGATCACCCAATCGCCGATCTCGGCAATGATCCCGGTTCTCTCAGCGACGGGAATAAAGGTTCCCGGAAGCCTCAGTCCGTCGCGATGGTTCCAACGGAGCAGCGCTTCAGCCCCGCAGACCTCACCGGTCACCAGGCTCATCTGTGGCTGGTACGCGAGCGTGAAGTCACCCCGCTGAACCGCGTCGGTCAGCGCCTTCTCGGTTTCGATCTTCTCCTGATGCTCCAGCGCTAGGTCGGCGTTGAACAGGCAGTGCTGACCGCCGCCGTTCGCTTTGGCGCGATACATCGCGATGTCCGCGGCGCGCATCAGCGCTTCGATGCTCGTTCCATGATCGGGGGACAGAGCGACCCCGATCGATGCGCCGATGTCGACGCTGTGCGAAGACAGCTCGAACGGCTCGGCGATCGCGAGCACGAGACGGCGCGCAATGCGCTCGATCTCGGGGACGGACCCGATCTCGGGGAAGAAGATGGTGAACTCGTCGCCGGCAAGCCGCGCGAGCAGCGGCCGCGAACGTGCGTTGCCGGCAAATTCCGCGTTGACCACGACCCGCAGCCGGTTCGCGACCATGATCAGCAACTGATCGCCACGGGCGTGACCCAGGCTGTCGTTGACGTTTTTGAAGCGATCGAGGTCTACGAAGAGCATCGCCGAGGTTCTCCCCACGATGGCTTCGTTGAGAAGCTTGTCGGCTTCGGATCGGAAATGGAGCCGGTTCGGGAGCGAGGTGACCGGGTCGTACATGCCGAGCGCATGGGCGTTCTCGATCGAGGCGCGCACTTCGGCGAACAGAGTGTCCACGGCCGCTGCAAGCTTCGGCATCGTGCGCCGCACCGAGCCCGGCGCCGGCGAAACGAGGTCGCCGTCCTCGACCGCGAGAAGCCGCTCGCTGAGCGCGCTGAGAGCCCTCGCGCTTTCGCTGTTCGGCCGCTCGGAGGCGACGTAGCTGATGAGCAGGCAGAACGCGCCCGCAATCAGCGCGGCGAGGATCTTGTAGTCGAACTCCGTGAGGTAGAGGAGCGCAGCGAGCGAGAAGAGGAAGGAGGCGAAGCCCGCGGCGCACGACAGC
>DASUCP010000268.1:0-5754 GCA_036275975.1 Sphingomicrobium sp. | reverse complement strand
GTCGCCGGACAGCCGGTGTAGGTCGGGCTGATCAGCACCCGCGCCGGATTCTCCGCGATGCCGCGGACGATGCCGAGGTCGGTGATCGTCAGCACCGGGATCTCCGGGTCCGGAACCGTCTCGAGCACGGCCATGATCGCCGCTTTGTCGAGCGCCTTTTCCGCCACCGCTGCCATGATTGAGATATTACACCCGTTCGAGCGCGAGCGCGATTCCCTGTCCGACGCCGATGCACATGGTCGCGAGCGCGAGCTTTCCGCCGCTCCGCTGCAGCTCCTCGGTTGCGGTGAGCGCGAGGCGCGCGCCGGACATTCCCAGCGGGTGGCCAAGCGCGATCGCACCGCCGTTGGGATTCACGCGCGCGTCGTCATCGGCGATGCCTAACTGACGAAGCACGGCGAGACCCTGGGCTGCGAAGGCTTCGTTCAATTCGATGACGTCGAAGTCGCCGATCTTCAGCCCGAGCCGCTTCATCAGCTTCTCGCTCGCGGGCGCGGGACCGATGCCCATGATGCGCGGGGGAACCCCGGCGACCGCGGCGCCGAGCACGCGTGCCTTCGGCGTCAGGCCGTTCCGCTTCGCACTTTCTTCGGACGCGATGATCAGCGCGGCAGCGCCGTCGTTGACGCCCGACGCATTGCCCGCCGTCACGGTGCCCTCCGGTCTGACAATGGGCTTCAGCTTACCGAGCGCTTCCATGCTCGTCGCGCGCGGATGCTCGTCCTTGTCGACGACGACCGGATCACCCTTGCGCTGCGGGATTTCGACAGGAACGATTTCGGCGGCCAGGCGACCGTTCGCCTGGGCGGCAGCGGCCTTCTCCTGACTCCGAAGCGCGAAGGCGTCCTGGTCCTCGCGGCTGACCTGGAACTCCTGGGCGACATTCTCGCCGGTACTCGGCATGGTGTCGTCGCCATAAGCGTTCTTCATCTTCGGATTGACGAAGCGCCAGCCGATGGTGGTGTCGTACATCTCTGCATTGCGGTCGAAGGCGCTGGTGGCCTTGGCCATGACAAACGGAGCACGGCTCATGCTTTCGGAGCCGCCGGCGATGAGCAGCTCGGACTCGCCACCCCGAATCGTGCGAGCTGCCATCGCGACGGCGTCGAGGCCCGAGCCGCAAAGACGGTTCAGCGTCACGCCGCCCGAGCTGTCGGGAAGCCCGGCGAGCAAGCCCGCCATGCGCGCGAGGTTGCGGTTATCCTCGCCCGCCTGATTGGCGCAGCCGAGGATCACGTCGTCGAGCTTGGTCCAGTCGGCGTTGGGGTTGCGGTCGATCAGCGCCTTGATCGGGATCGCGGCAAGGTCGTCGGCACGGACGCGCGCCAGCGCCCCGCCGTAGCGGCCGATGGGCGTGCGAATGTAGTCGCAGATGAAGACGTCGGTCAGAGGACGCCCCTGCGCATCTGGTCGAGCTCGATGCTCTCGAACAGCGCCTTGAAATTGCCCTCGCCGAAGCCCTCGTTGCCCTTGCGCTGGATGATCTCAAAGAAGATCGGACCGATGACGTTCTGGGTGAAGATCTGTAGCAGAAGGCCCTGCCCTTCGGTCGGCGCGCCGTCCATCAGGATGCCGCGTTTCTCGAGCTCGGGAATGCTCTCCTCATGGCCTTTGATGCGCTCCGGCAGCAGCTCGTAATAAGTGTCCGGCGTGTCCTGGAAGACAATGCCGCGGTCGCGGATGATGTCGACCGCCTCGTAGATGTCCGACGTGCCGAGCGCGATGTGCTGGATGCCCTCACCTTTATATTCGCGGAGGAACTCCTCGATCTGGCTCTTGTCGTCCTGGCTCTCGTTCAGGGGGATGCGGATCTTGCCGCAGGGCGAAGTCATCGCCTTGGAGAAGAGGCCGGTTTGTTTGCCCTCAATGTCGAAGTAGCGGATCTCGCGGAAGTTGAAGAGCTTCTCGTAGAATTCCGCCCAGACAGCCATGCGGCCGCGGTGCACATTGTGGGTCAGGTGGTCGATATAGGTGAGGCGACTGTCGAGCTCCGCCATGCGTTGCTTCCAGTCGGGGAAGAAGTCGAAGTCGACTTCGTAGATCGAGCCCTTTGCACCGTAGGTATCAACAAAGAACAGGCGCGATCCGCCAATGCCCTCGATCGCCGGGATGTCCATTTCACCGTGCGCGATATCGTTCTTGACCGGAGTGGCGCCGAGGCGGACGGCGCGTTCGAAGGCCGCCTTCGCGTCCTTAACGCGAAAAGCCATGGCGCAGGCGCTGGGGCCGTGGTCGGCGGCGTACTGCTCGGCGTAACTTCCGGGCTCGGCGTTGATGATGAAGTTGATCTCGCCCTGCCGGTGCAGGGTGACATCCTTGCGCTTGTGCTTCGCGACCGCCGGAAAGCCCATCTTGGTGAACAGGTCGCGCAAGAGGGTGGTATCGGGCGCGGTATATTCGACGAACTCGAACCCGTCGGTGCCCATCGGGTTGTCGAGACCGAGGACGCCCTTTTCCTCGGCAAGCTGGGTGGCCATCAAATGTCTCCTTTGCGGCCCAACTGCGCCTTGCCGAACGGCATTTCAAGAAGCTCGAAACGCAGTGAACGCAGCGAACCTACGCGTGTGCGTGCGCGGGCGCGCGCGACCGGCATGCGGATTGGCCGATCTGAGCTGGAGGTGGTTGTAGGCCATTGCCCGGCCGCCTAGGCGCAATCGACCTTTGTAGGACAGGAGATTCTGCCATGGACGCTCCAGAAGGCTGGACATTCGAGGACGGCGGTAAGGCGCTCACCCGCACGTTCAAGTTCAAAGATTTCAGCGAGGCGTTCGGCTTCCTGACGCGCGTCGCGCTGCGCGCAGAAAAGCAGGACCATCATCCCGAATTCACCAGCGTCTGGAACCGTGTCGATTTCCGCCTCACCAGCCATGATGCGGGTGGGGTGACCGATCGCGACCTAAGGCTCGCCGAAGCGATCAACGGGATTGCGGAAGCCTGATGACAGCTTTGGGTGGAAAGCTGAGATTTGGCCGTTTGGAGGAATGGCTTTAGGTCTCAGCCGCGGGGGTAGGCTTTGCCAGAATTCAGCCGCGGGGGTAGGCTTTGCCAGAATCCGGATCACACGCGACAACCTCGCGGCGCCTGATCGAACGCGCCAAGAGGCATGACTGGTTCGCCGTTCTGGTCGA
Source organism: Sphingomicrobium sp. (assembly GCA_036275975.1). Lineage (GTDB taxonomy): Bacteria > Pseudomonadota > Alphaproteobacteria > Sphingomonadales > Sphingomonadaceae > Sphingomicrobium. The sequence continues at coordinate 2,626 of DASUCP010000268.1, read as the reverse complement.
CTTCGTCATCGTCGTCGTGGGCATCTTCATCGGCTTGCAGGTCAACCTCTGGGTGCAGTCGCGTCAGGACCGAGCCGTCGAAGGGCGCTATCTGGACCGTCTTCTTGCGGACAGCGACGAAAGCATCCGCGTGCTGCAGCAAGCCATCGCGCTGAATGACAGGCGGGCCGCTACGCTCGCGGCCTTTGCTGCCGGCGTGGAGAACGAGGGTCCTATTCCCGGCCACGCCGCCTTGTCCGACGTGATGTGCCGGTGGTTCGTCCAACCGGCTGTGGAGGTTCGTCGCGGGACGTACGCCGAGCTTGTTTCATCGGGTCGGCTGTCGCTCATCAAAGACGAGAAACTTCGAAGCGACCTCGCGCTTCAGGAAGCGGCGCATGAAGAGGCCCAAAGGTTGGATATCCTGACGCCGGCCATCCTCGACGCGACGGCGCCGCTCGCGAAGTACCGCAAGTGGAAGATTGTGCCGACTGGCGAACGCGGGACAGATTGCGAGTTCGACCTTGCAGGCATGCGCTCCGACGACCGCATCCAGTCGGTCATCGCACAATTGTATCGCGACGAGAGGACCAACCGAGTGTTCCGGCAGCGCGAGCTGGCCGCGGTCGAAGCCACGCGCTCGCGCTTGCATCAGTTGCTTTGAGCATACGGTACCGGCAGGTCGAACTCGCAGCCTGGTCGGAAGCTCAGTTCCCCACAGGCAGATGGCTGTGTCTCGAGAAGCCCGCCCGCGCGAGGAATCTGAGCGCCTCGTCGCCTTCCCAATCGAGTGCGCGGGGGACCCGCGCTGCCTCGCGCCCATCGCGACTCAAGATCACCGAGTAAGGCATGCCGAGCGCTCCGAATTGCTGAACGGCATCGAACGAGGCAAACGAGAGTCGCAAGTGGGCGTATCGTGGATCGAAGGCCTTGATTGCCGCGCTGCGATTCGAGTCCACGGAGGCGGCAAGCACCACCAGATTGCGGTGTTTGGCAGCTAGTCGTTCGAGGCTCGGCAACTCCGTACGACACGCTGCACACCAGCTAGCCCAAAAGTTGATCAGAACGACCTTTCCACGGAGCTGTCCGTGCGAGACCGGCTTGCCGTCGAGGGTCACCATAGGTGGGAAAGCTTGTTGCGTGGCGGAGCTCGCAAGCTTTGCGGGACGCGAAGCCGCGGACGCAGACACGGAGGCCGCGAGCAGGCCGGCAGCAATGAGCCAAAGCCTCGCTCGCGAGCTGCTCCTGACTGTCACTTCTGAAAGGCCTTTTCCTTGACCGTCGGCCAATTGGTGTTCGCCTTGGCGATGATGCCGGCTTGATCGCTGTCGAAGAGTTGGAGAGCTTTTGCGCTGTTGTTGAGGTAGAGCTTGCCGTTGACGACCTTTCCGGTCTCGGGGTCCGTGTCCACCTTCTCGCCAAACGCGGTGCCGACGGCGCAGAAGCCGCCGAACTCAGGCAGGTATCTTTGCGGATCCGCAACGAAGGCTGCGCGGTGAGCTTCGCTAGCAAACAGGTACCGCGCCCCACCAAATGATGCTGAGAAGGCATTGGCGCCGGGAGTGGGCTTCCCGTCTTCGAAATAAGCGACTGGGTCGTAGCCGCGAAGCGCAAGGCCTTGCTCGTCCGTGTTCAGGTCCGAAGTCGAACCGGTGACACCGGCCACCGCAGGTGCGCTCACAAAGGCCGCGGCCGAGGGAACAAGCGTCAGAATCGAGAATGCCAAAGCATTCGTGAAGTTGCGTTTCATATCCTTGAAGTCCTTCAGGCGGCGGGCCCGCCATGCTCCGGGTGGGTGTCGACTCCCGTTTTGAAGAGCGCCAGGCGAGGGCCCCCGCCAGACGGTGACCTCGTCTTCGGACAGGTCACCCTACGAGTACGTTGGTTTCGTGCGGTCGGTTACAGTCGAAATTCAGTACTGGGAGGCAGCTGTCGTCGGTGCGCTGGTTCCTTGGCTCCAAGCGCTCGCCAGCTTTCGAGTTCGAGCAGGCAAGGAGCCATCGGCAAACGACGCCTTCGCGCAAGCTTGGCCCAACCGCGCCAGTGGCAAAGATCGGCCGGAAGCTGCCCTAGTCGGGCAGCTCGATGCTCACGCCCTCGACGCGATCCAGTCGTCGACGCGACGCTCCAGCACCGGCAGCGGTTGCGAGCCGTCGCTGACGATGAGGTCGTCGAACGCCTTTACGTCGAACTTCGAGCCGAGCGCGGTCTCGGCTTTGTGGCGCAGCTCCATGATCTTGAGCATGCCGATCTTGTAGCCGGTCGCCTGGCCGGGGAGCGTGATGTACCGGCGGACCTCGGAGCGGGCCTGGTCTGGAACGAGCCGCCCGGTCTTCTCCATGAAATCGACCGCCTGGTCCTCAGTCCAGCCGAGTGAATGGATCCCGGTATCGACAACGAGCCGAGCGGCGCGGAAATGCTCCTGGTCGAGGTGCATGAAGTCGTCGGCGACATCTGCGTAGGCGCCCATCTCCTTGCACAATTGCTCGGCGTAAAGGGCCCAGCCTTCGTTGAAGGCGACATAGCCGCCGGCGCGGCGGAACTTCGGCGTGCCCTTCTGCCGGACCTGGATGTCCCCGGCCATCACGTGGCCGGGAATGCCTTCATGGCACATGAGATCCGGCAGCAGTGCGGGGTCCGGCGTCTT
>DASUCP010000267.1:0-16506 GCA_036275975.1 Sphingomicrobium sp. | reverse complement strand
CGAGGCAATCCGCCCGACCGACTTCGACCTGCCACGCGCAGCCTCGGGCGATCACGCGCGGCTCTACGAGCTGGTCTACAACCGCGCGCTCGCCAGCCAGATGGCATCGGCGCGGCTGGAGCGTACCACGGTCGAGTTGACCGATGGAGCGGGGAGGGCCGTGCTCCGCGCATCGGGGCAGGTCGTGCTCTTCCCCGGGGTCATGGCACTTTACGACGAGGGCCGCGACGATCCGCAGGACGAGGAAGGCGCGCGCATGCCCGCGCTCCACGACGGCGATGCTCCAGCGAAGCTCGGCGTCGAAGCGACGCAGCACTTCACGCAGCCACCGCCGCGTTATTCCGAGGCGAGCCTGGTCAAGCGGCTCGAAGAGCTGGGAATTGGGCGTCCTTCGACCTACGCAGCGACGCTCCAAACGCTCAAGGATCGCGAGTACGTCCGCATCGAAAAGGGGCGCTTCGTGCCCGAGGAGAGCGGCCGGCTTGTGACCGCGTTCCTCGAGCGCTTCTTCGAGCGCTACGTCAGCTACGACTACACCGCGGAGCTCGAAGAAGAGCTCGACGATGTCTCGGGCGGGCGGCTCGACTGGCAGAAATTGCTCGACGATTTCTGGCGCGACTTCAAGCCGAAGGCGGGCGAGGTCATGGACCAGAAGCCGAGCGAGATCACGCAGGCGATCGACGAGTTCCTCGAGCCGTGGCTCTACCCGCCGCGAGCCGATGGCAGCGACCCACGCGTGTGCCCGCAATGCGGCAATGGGCGGCTATCGCTGCGAGGCGGCCGCTTTGGAGCGTTCGTTGCCTGCTCGAATTATCCGGACTGCAAGTACACGCAGAAGTTCGGCCAGGGCGGCGAGCAGGCCCAGAGCGAAGGTCCGACGGAGCTTGGCGAAGGGATCATGCTCAAGACGGGCCGCTTCGGGCCTTATGTCGAGCGCGGCGACAAGCGCGCGTCGATACCCAAGGACATGCCGGTCGCCGACGTCGATACGGAAATGGCCGAGCGGCTGCTGTCGCTGCCGCGCGAGATCGGGCCGCACCCCGAGACTGGTGAGCCGATCACCGCGTCGATTGGGCGTTACGGGCCCTACCTCGCCCACAACGGCAAATATGCGAAGCTCGGCTCGAGCGCTGAGGTGTTCGAGACAGGCATGAACGCAGCGGTCGCGAAGCTTGCGGATGCGGCATCGGGCGGTGGACGGCAGCGCTCCGCGTCTCGCGAGCCCGTCGCGGTGCTCGGCAAGCACCCGGCGAACGGCGGCGAGATCAAGGTGATGGCGGGTCGTTATGGGCCTTACGTCACCGATGGCACGACCAATGCAACGCTGCCGAAGGGCATGGAACCGCAGCAGGTGACTCTGGACGAAGCCGTGCGCCTTATCGATGAGCGCGCGGCGAAAGGACCGGCGAAAAAGTTCAGCCGGAAGAAAAAGGCGAAATGATCGAGATCGAATTGAAGCGCCTTCCAAATGGCGACGGGCTTCCGCTGCCAGCACGGGCGACCGAGCACGCTGCAGGACTCGACGTCGTCGCCGCCGAGGACCTGACGCTGGCTCCGGGGCACCGGCATGCGGTCGCCACGGGCTTCGCGATAGCAATTCCCGAAGGCTACGAAGTTCAGGTGCGGCCACGGTCTGGGCTGGCGCTGAAGCACGGGATCACTTGCCTCAACACGCCGGGGACGATCGACAGCGACTATCGCGGCGAAGTGAAGGTCATCCTCGCCAACCTCGGCAGCGATCCGTTCGAAGTCCGGCGCGGAGAACGCATCGCGCAGCTGGTGCCCGCGCCGGTGCTGCAGGCAGATTTCCACGAGGTCGCGGAGCTGACCGAAACCAGCCGGGGAGCCGGAGGCTTCGGCTCGACGGGACGGTGAGCCTCTCCGACGAAGAGCTGGAGCGCTACGCACGGCACATCATACTGCCGCAGGTGGGCGGCGCCGGGCAGAGCAAGCTGAAGAACGCCAGCATCGCGGTGATTGGCGCGGGTGGGATCGGCAGCGCCGTCATCCCCGCGCTCGCGGGAGCCGGCGTCGGCAGGCTGACGATCATTGATTCCGATCGCGTCGAGCTCGCCAACCTTCACCGCCAGCCACTCTTTTCGGAGGCCGACGCGGGAAAGCCGAAGGCGGAGCTCGCCGATGAGTTCGTGAGGCGGCTGAACCGCTTTGTCGACGTTGGAGCGAAGGAGGACCGGATCGGGGCGGACAATGCCGCAGAGCTGCTCGCTGGTCATGACCTTGCGATCGACGGAAGCGACAATTTCGCGACACGTCTTGCCGTGAGCGATGCCTGCGTTGCGCTGAGCATTCCGCTCGTCTCCGCCGCTGCGGTCCAGTTCCAAGGGCAGGTCGGGCTGTTCTGCTCCAAACCCTGCTACCGCTGCTTCGTCGGCGATGCGTTCGATGCCGAGGATTGCGACAATTGCGCCGAGCTCGGGGTCCTCGGTGCGCTCACGGCGACGGTCGGCAGTTTCGCCGCGCTCCTCGCGATCAATTCGATCGTCGGAATCGGCGAAGACCAGTTTGGCCGAGTTCATATTTTCGACGGCGAGAGTCTCGACTGGCGTGCGATCCGGATCCCCGCCGATCCTGGCTGCAGTGCCTGCGGCTCAGCCTAACGCGTCCGCCACGCGCGCAATCAGCCGCCGCGCGACTTCCTCCTTCGATCCTTCCGGCCAGTCCTCGACTCCGTCACTGGTGACGAGGTGCACGCGATTGCGATGTCCGCCCATCACGTCACCGGACACGTCGTTGGCGACAATCCAATCGGCGCGCTTGGCGATCTGCTTGGCGATGGCCTGCTCGACGACCCGTTCGGTCTCCGCCGCAAAGCCGATCAGCAGGCGCGGGCGCTGATCGCTTGCTCCGAGCTCGGCGAGGATGTCGCGTGTCGGCATGAACTTGAGCTTCGGTGGGCCTTCGCCCTTCTTCAGCTTCGTCGCTGAGGGTTCGACCCGCCAATCGGCGACTGCGGCAACGAGAATTGCTACGTCGGCCGGCAATGACGTCATGACGGCATCGGCCATCTGCTCCGCCGTTTCGACATTCACGCGCGTCACGTGCGGCGGAGACTCCAGCGCAACCGGGCCAGAGACGAGCGTGACTCGCGCGCCGGCTTCCGCTGCCGCTGAGGCAATCGCGAAGCCCTGTCGACCTGAGGAGCGATTGGCGATCACTCGCACGGGGTCGATCGGCTCATGCGTCGGCCCGGCAGTGACGAGGATGTGCTTGCCGGCGAGAGTCACTTCAGCAGGTCGGAGAGCTGGTCCATGATGTCCTGCGGCTCAGGCAGCCGGCCCGGTCCGAATTCGCCGCACGCCATCTCGCCCTCGGCCGGATCGATGACGCGAACGCCATCGGCTTTGAGCTGCGCGACGTTTCGGTGCGTCGCGGCGTGGTGCCACATGCGCACATTCATCGCGGGAGCGACCACCACAGTCTTGTCTGTCGCAAGGAGCAGCGTCGTTGCGAGATCGTCCGCGATGCCCGCAGCCATTTTCGCGAGGAGGTCCGCCGTCGCCGGGCAGACAAGCACGAAGTCCGCCGCGCGGCTCAGCTGGATGTGGCCGATCTCCACCTCGTCCTTTTGCTCCCAAAGCGACGTATGGACGTGGCTCTCGGCGAGCGTTCCGAGGCTCATCGGGGTCACGAAATGCTCGCCGCCTTTGGTGAGGACCGGCGTGACCTCATGCCCTGCTTTCTTCAGCAGCCGGACGAGCTCGAGCGACTTATAAGCCGCGATCCCGCCGCCGACGATGAGGAGCACCCGCGCCATCGCTCTAGACTAGCACATACAACAGCAGCGCGCCGATAATGGCGCCGATAAGAGCCGCGAGCGCATAGCCCCACCAGTTGCGTTGTTCGATCACCGCGATGTCCGGGAGCGGCGGCGGGGGCGGCGCGGCCCCCTTGGGCGGATAATATTGGTCGAGCCGCTCAATCAGCTCGGGAATTTTCTTGGCCGCGCGAACCAAGTCGATGATTCGGTCGGCGTAATAGGCTTCCGGGCCGAGCTCCGAGCGAATCCATTCGGTGATGAACGGCTCGGCGGTCTTCCACATGTTGATGTCTGGATCGAGCGCGGAGGCGACGCCCTCGTTCATCACCATCGTCTTCTGCAGGAGCAGCAGGTGCGGCTGGGTCGGCATGTCGAAATCCCGGGTGATCGAGAACAGGCTCTCGAGCATCCGCCCGATCGAAATGTCCTTCACTGGAAGCCCGCGGATCGGTTCTCCGGCAGCGCGCAACGCGGTGGCGAACTCTTCCACGTTGTGGTGTGAAGGGACGTATTGCGCCTCGAAGTGGATTTCGGCGACGCGCCGGTAATCGCCGGTGATAAGGCCGTAGAGTATCTCGGCGAGCCAGACGCGTGCTCGCCGGTCGATCCGACCCATGATGCCGAAGTCGATCGCCGCAATGCGTCCGTCGGAAAGCGCGAACAGATTCCCGTGGTGGAGGTCGGCGTGGAAGAATCCGTCGACGACGGCTTGCCGAAGGAAGGCGCGGACGAGAGTCGTCGCGAGCGCATGGCAATCGTGGCCGGCTTCGATCAGGGCCTCGCGATCGTTGAGCTTGATCCCGTCGAGCCATTCGAGTGTGAGCACGCGGCGTGCGGTGCGGCGCCAGTCGATCTCCGGCACGTAGTAGCCGGGCTCCGCGACCATGTTCTCGCGAAGCTCGGAAGCCGAAGCCGCTTCGCGTTGAAGGTCGAGTTCGCGTGCCGTCCACTGGCGGAACTGCGCAACGACCCGCCGTGGGCGAAGCCGCTCCAGCTCGCCTCCCATGCTCTCCGCCTGAGCGGAGGCCCATTCGTAAGTCTCAATCGCTTTCGCGAATTCTTCTTCGACGTGCGGACGCAACACCTTGACGGCAACCTGACGCCCTTCGGTCGTGACCGCGCGGTGGACCTGCGCGATCGAGGCCGCACCGATCGGCACTTCGTCAAATTCGGAGTAGAGGCTTTCGAGCGGCGCTCCGAACGAAGCCTCGATCGTCTGCTTGATCGCCGCGAAGGGAGAAGGCGGCAGATCGTCCTGAAGCTGTGACAGGTTTGCCGCCGCCTTTTCGCCGACGAGATCAGGACGAGTTGAAAGCGCCTGACCGAGCTTGATCGCGGCCGGTCCGATGGCGACGAGCGCGGCGGCATAGTCCGGCGTCGGCGGAACTCGCGCTCCAAATCGCGCAATTCGCGCGAGCCGGCGTACTGGAGGCGGCGTCATCGGGTCCTCTTCGATTCCGCGAAGAGCGCCGTGGCGGGCCAGCGTTCGCCCCCACTTCAACAAACGCCACAAATGGGTGACGGAAGTGGTCAAATTTTCCAGCCCGAATGGATGGTCACGAGGCCTCCAAGCATTGGTTCGGCGGCGGCCCGGACAAAGCCGGCTTCGGCGACCATCTTCCGGAAGGCCGGCGGTCGCGGGAAACGGCGGATGCTCTCGACCAGGTAGCGGTAGCTGTCCTCGTCATCGGCGACGAGCTTGCCGATCCGCGGAATCATCGTGTCGGCCCAGGTCTCGTAGAGCTTGCCGAAGCCCGGCCAGTCGGTCGAGGAGAATTCCATGCAGTAGAAACGGCCGCCGCGCTTCAGGACTCGGTGTGCTTCCCGCAGCGCTGCCGGAATATCCGTCACGTTCCGAATGCCGAACACGATCGTATAAGCATCGAATGTCGATGTGTTGAAGCTCAGCGCCTCGGCATTTTCGACCTTCCAGCTTAGGCCTGTGAGGCCACGCGCCTCGGCGCGCTGCTTGCCGACCTCGAGCATCTCGGCGTTGATATCCGCAACCGTGACATGGGCGCCGCGGCAGGCCATCCGAAAGGCGACGTCGCCGGTGCCGCCGGCCATGTCGAGGATGTCTTCGCCGACCCTGGGTTTCACGCGGTTGACGAAGCGGTCCTTCCACAGCCGATGCATTCCACCGGACATCAGGTCGTTCATGATGTCGTACCGGCGCGCGACCGAGCTGAAGACTTCGCCGACGCGACGTGTCTTCTCCTCGGGCGTGACCAGCTCGTCGCCGAAATTCACCTGTTCGGGCATAGGGCTCGTGCCTCTAGCGGCGTTGAGCGCCCTCCGCCATATCGCCGCTCCATGCCCGAGCTTCCCGAAGTTGAAACGACCGTCCGTGGCCTCGCGCAGGTGCTGCAAGGCCGCCGCATCGCGCGGGTGGAGGCACGGCGGCCCGATTTGAGGCGAGCACTTCCTGAGGATTTGGGCCAGCGCCTTACGGGCGCACGCGTCGTAGGACTACATCGACGGGCGAAATACGGAATGATCGATACCGACCGAGGGGACAGCCTGGTCTTCCATCTCGGAATGTCCGGGCACTGGCGAATCGATCCGACCGAGACGCTGAAGCACGACCATTTCATCATCGAAACCGATGACGCCCATCGTCTCGCGCTCAACGACGCCCGTCGGTTCGGCTCGCTTGACCTGGTCCGGACTGAGGAGTTGCCGGATTGGCCGCCGTTCCGGGCGCTGGGACCCGAGCCGTTCGACCTCGATGCGCGTGAGCTCAAACGCCGGCTTGCCGGCCGAACCGCAGCGATCAAGCTGCTGTTGCTCGATCAGGGGATCGTCGCGGGCCTCGGCAACATTTACGTTTGCGAGGCACTCTATCGCGCCGGAATCCATCCACGCCGCCCAGGAGCCTCCATATCGCTGCCGCGGCTGGAGCGGCTGGTGCCGGCAATCCACCAGGTGCTGGACGAAGCAATCGCCGCCGGCGGCTCGACGCTTCGCGATTTCGCTTCGCCCGACGGCGAGCTCGGCTATTTTTCCAAGAACTTCAGCGTCTACGACCGCGAAGGCCGGGCATGCAGCTGCGGCGGGGTGGTGAAGCGGATCGTGCAGGGCGGCCGGTCGACTTTCTACTGCCCCAAGTGCCAGCACTAGCCCCGGATCAAGTCCGGGGTGTGCTCCACTCCAGTTGACGTGAAAGGCGTCTCTGAGTAGGGGAACGACCGCGTCGGCGCGGCCGTTTGGCTTCTGCGCCGCTTTTTATTCGATCAACGAGGATTTAGATGGCGAACACGCCGCAAGCCAAGAAGCGCATCCGCCGCAACGCCAAGCGGACGACGATCAACCATTCTCGGATCAGCCGCATCCGCAGCTTCATCAAGGCCGCCGAGTCGGCGATCGCCGCGGGCAAGAAAAAGGACGCCGCCGAAGCGTTGAAGGCGGTCCAGCCGGAGATGGCTCGCGGAGTGGCGCGCGGAGTGATCCACAAGAACACCGCCGCCAGGAAGATTTCCCGCCTGTCCAAGCGGGTGGCAGCGCTCGGCTGAAATCCCGGTTCAGAACAGCATGTGGCGGGCCGTCGGGAAACCGGCGGCCCGTGCTGTTTTTGAACGGTCAAAAAAATGCAGCAATTCCCGCGATTCGCGAAATCGTTAACGCGGAGATAACCAAGAAATTGGCTGTTTTTGGCCATTTTCGATCAGTTTCGGCCTGATTCCTATGTCAAGTGCATTTATTTCACTTCCGTGAAAAAACGGCACTTGAAAGCTGCACGCTACACTTTCACAAAGGCCTTTCCGGGCGCGAATCCGCGCCGGGGGCAAGAGAGAAAAGAAGCCTCGGGCGCGCGACTCGTGTCACGCGCAACGGGACCTTTTTGTCTCCTGTTGGGGGGCCAGACGAGGGAGGCGCGGAGCAGTGCAAGCTGGAGGGGCGAATTCGTCCGTTGAACTAACGTCGCCGCCGGGTTCGGAGCCGCTCGAGGCAGCCTGGGAATCGATTCGCAACGGTCTTCGACGCGATCTTGGAGCACGTACCTTCGACGGTTGGCTGAAGCCCGCCGAGCTGGGAAATTTCGAGCCCGACAGCGGAGCGCTCGAGCTTGTAATGCCGAGCCAGTTCATGGCTGACTGGGTGCGCTCGCATTTCGGCGACCGGCTGACGCTGGCGTGGAAGACGGTTCTGCCGATCGTTCGCGACGTTCGCGTGATTGCCGCCGCCGACGCCCCCAGGCCTGCGCCTCTGCTCATCCTCGACGAATCGCCGCCGCCGACCGAGCGGGATCCGAACGCCCCCAACTTCGATCCGCGCTATCGCTTCGAGACCTTCGTGGTCGGCAAGGCGAATGAAGTCGCGGCAACGGCCGCGCGGACTCTCGCTACATCGCCGACCGTCAGCTTCAACCCTTTGTTCATTCACGGCGGCACGGGCCGCGGAAAGACGCACCTGCTGCACGCGATCGGCCATGCGTTCCTCGCCCGCCACCGCGGCTCGCGCGTCGTCTCGATGTCGGCCGAGAAATTCATGGTCGAGTTCATCCGCGCGCTGAAGGAAAACGACACGATCGGGTTCAAGCAGCGGCTGAGGAATGCCGACCTGCTGCTGATCGACGACGTCCAGTTCATTGCCGGAAAGGATTCCACGCAGGAGGAATTCTTCCACACGATGAACGAGATCATCACCGCCGGGCGGCGGCTGGTGATTACCTCCGACCGCGCTCCGCAGGACCTCGACGGCATCGCGCCGCGAATCCTGTCACGCCTGTCCTGGGGTCTCGTCGCAGACATCAATGCGGCGGATTACGAGCTTCGCTTCAATATCATTTGCGCGAAGCTCGAAGCGCTTCCCGGCGTCGATATGTCGCGGCCCGTGATCGATTTCCTGGCGCGTCGCGTCACGTCGTCGGTCCGCGAGCTGGAAGGCGCGCTCAACCGTATCGGCGCCTACGCGATGATGACCGGGCGGACGATCGACATCGCCTTTGTCGAGGAAGTCCTCGCCAATGTGCTCCGTGCGAACCAGCGGCGGATTTCGATCGATGAGATCCAGACCCAGGTTGCCGAGCATTACCGCATCCGCAAGGCGGAGATGACTTCCGCCCGGCGTGCTCGCGAAGTTGCTCGTCCACGGCAAGTCGCGATGTACCTGTCGAAGCAGCTGACACCCAAGTCGCTGCCGGACATCGGCCGTCGCTTCGGCGGCCGTGACCACACGACGGTCATCCATGCCGTGCGGCAGATCGAGAAGCTTCGCGCGAGCGATGCCGAGCTTGACGCCGACATCCGTCTTCTGACGCGTCAGCTCGAGGGCTGACGGACAGGTTCAACAGCTAAGGTAGCTTCTCCGGCTTGCCCCGTATTGCTGGAAAGATGAAGGCCCGCCGGAGCTTTTCCGACGGGCCTTTTTGTTGGTTGAGCTGGAGTGGCTCAGTAAGTCGGGTGGCCGGCCGTAGCGGCTGGAATGGTGATCTTCACTGTCTCGCCGTTCTGCCCCGGGAAGCCGGTGAACAGCGCCTCGACGAGGTCCGGAATCAGGACGTCGAGGCTGTTTGTCTCCGAGCGCGCCTGGGCGCGACCGTCGAACAGCGGTTGGTTCGTGCCGGCGGCGCGGATGTGGAGCTCCGCCTGGCTGTGATATTCGAGATAGCTGGTCGTGCCGTAACCGAGGCCGTAACCCCCGTACCAACCGTAATAGTAAGGCGAGCCCCACCCAAAATGTCCGAAGCCCGGATAGTAGAAGCGGCTACTCGGGCCATAGAAGGGGTCATAGCCGAACGGGTCTGACTGATACCGCATTTGGCCCTGGTCGACGCCATAGCCGAGCGCGACGATCATGTTCGCGCTCTGCATGTTTGTCGCCGGGCGATAGCCGCGCGCCTCGAGCTGCTGGGCGACGAATGCCGCATAGCGTTGAAATTCCAAGCCGCCATTCGAGGCCATTCCGCCGTCGGGAACCACGACGAACGTCTGCCCCGCGGGCGCAGGCATTGCCTGGTAGCGCGTGACCTCAGTGTGGAGATTTTGGGCGCAGGCGGAGAGGCCGAGCGCGGCTATGCCGAGCGCCGCTGCTACGGCCAGTTTCTTGATACGCATGTATACACCCCATCGAGCGGGAGAAGTGGAATTGCCGTTGCGGCTATAGCACGAACGGCAGTGAACCGCCGATGAAGCGTGGTTCTCGCGGGATGGACCGATCGGCTACAGGCCCAGCGACCGCGCGGCATAGGATAGCGCGACGACGCCGGAGCCGATGATCAGGGCATCGACGGCAAGGGCGAGCACCGAAGCGACCGCCGCCGCAATGACCAGCGCTCCGTCGCGATAGATCAGCGCGAGGCCGAACAGCAGGATCGCCGCCGCGGGAGCGACGTGGAACAGCGGAACGGGGATCGCCGCGATCAACGCGAGGAGGAAGCACGCCATGCCGATGACCCGCGTCGCGGTGGGGCCGGTAAGCCGCGCAAGGCGCGGCTTGAAGATGCGTTCGACGCGAAGCTCCAGCCATTCCATCTTGCCGACCAGCCGGCGGAGCTCCTGCTTGGTCACGCCTCGACGGTCGATCCGTTTTGGGAACCACGGGCTCGCGCGCCCAAACACCATTTGCGCGGAGATGATCAGGATCGGGAGAGCGAAGAAGGCGCTCGTGCCCGGAGGCAGCGGCAGCATGTTGATCGCCGCAAAGATGAGCAGCAGCCCGCCCCATGCGCGCGAGTGAAGGTGCTGCGCGAGCTCGGAGAAGGAGAGGCGGTCGGGACCTTTTTCCTCAATGATCTGAGCTAGCCGCTGGGACAGCGGCAGCGGGTGCTCGTGAGCGATTGGGCTGTCGGCGCTCAATAGACGGCTATTGCGTGAGGCCGACGGCGGCCTTCGCCTTTGCAAGCACCGGCGCGCCGATTTCGCTCGCGCGCTCGGCGCCTTCCGCGAGAATGCGATCGAGCTTGGCGTGGTCTCGGCGGAGCTCGGCAAGCCTCTCGCGAATTGGCGCGATCATCGCCACGAGCACATCCGTAAGCGCCGGCTTGAACGCACCGAAGCCCTGGCCGGCGAAACGGGCCAGCACCTGTTCGATGCTCTCGCCGGTAACGGCGGCATAGATTCCGACCAGGTTCTTGGCCTCGGGGCGTTGGTCGAGGCCTGACGCCTCGTCCGGCAGAGGCTCAGGGTCGGTCTTTGCCTTCCTGATCTTTTGCGCGATCGCGTCATCGCTGTCGGTCAGGTGGATGCGGCTCATTTCAGAGGGATCCGACTTGGACATCTTCACCTTTCCGTCGCGCAGCGACATGATGCGGGCAGTCGTCCCGGCGCCGATGAACGGCTCGGGCGGAACGAAGAGCTCGACATCGAAATCATTGTTGAACTTGATCGCGATGTCGCGTGTGAGTTCGACGTGCTGCTTCTGGTCTTCTCCGACCGGCACGTGGGTCGCGTTGTAGAGCAGGATGTCGGCGGCCTGGAGCACCGGATAGTCGAACAGGGCGACCGAGGCGCCCTCGCGGTTTTTACCGGCCTTGTCCTTCCATTGAGTCATGCGGTTGAGCCACCCCATCCGCGCGGTGCCGTTGAGGATCCAGCACAGCTCCGCATGGGCGGGCACGGCGCTTTGGCGGAAGATGATCGACTTCTTCGGATCGATCCCGCTCGCGATGAGCGCGGCTGCCATCTCGCGCACATTCGATCGCAGCTCGGCCGGAACGAGGTCGACGGTGAGCGCGTGGAGGTCGGCGAGGAAGAACAGGCACTCGGCTTCATCCTGCATCCGCACCCAGCGGAGGATTGCGCCGAGCAGGTTGCCGAGGTGCAGGTCGCCCGTCGGCTGAATTCCGGAAACTACGCGAGTGGCTTTACTGTCGGTCATGCCTGGCGTGTCCGCCTCATCATCAGTTTAAGATCGTCAATCACGAACCCGCCGGTCAAAAGGCAGGCAAGCGCGTAGACGACTGCACCCGCTGAGACGAGTGCCAGCAGCCCGCCTGCGCGCCGCAGGAGCGAGCCGGTGAGATACGGGTCAATCAGCGGAGCGACCAAGAACAGCGCCACGCCCATGATCAGCGATGCGAGCGCGAGCCGCGGCACTCGTCGGCGCAGCCGCGCATCCGCCTCGAAATGACCCCGCTTTTTGAGCGTATGGTACAGCATCCAGACGTTGACTGTGGATGCAAGCGCCGTCGCGAGCGGCGGTCCGACGTGCTTGAGCGGCATGATCAGTGCGAGGTTGAGCCCGAGGTTCACCGCGATCGAGATCATGGCGAAGCGCATCGGGGTCTTGGTATCGTGCCGCGCATAGTAGCCCGGGGTGAGCACCTTCACGAGAATGTACGACGGAAGGCCGATCGAGAAGGCGGCCAGCGCCTGACCGGTGTTCACCGCGTCGGATGCATCGAATTGCCCGTGCTGGAAGAGGCCGCGAATGATCGGCACTCCGCAAATCACCAGCGCTACGGTGGCGGGGAGGGTGAAGAACAGCGCGAGCTCGAGACCGCGGTTCTGCGTCGTCATCGCTTCGGCGTCCGCGCCGCGGCCCAGCTGATGCGAAATGGTCGGCAGCAGCACGGTACCGAGACCGATCCCAATCAAGCCCAGCGGAAGCTGGTTCAGTCGATCGGCGTAATAAATGTACGTGACGGAGCCGTGCGGTAGCAGCCCGGTCGCCAGCGCGCTCGACACCAGGAGATTGAACTGTACGGCGCCGGCGCCCGCCGCGGCTGGGGCGATCAGTCTCATCAACCGCTTCACGTCCGGGCTGAGCCGCGGCATCCGGATGCGAAAGTGGATTCCATTCGCCCAGCAGGCCTGGACCAGCCACGCGAGCTGGAGCGCGCCGCCGATCGTCACCGCGATCGCCTGGTTCTGCGCGGTCATCAGCGGCTCATGCGTGTGGAAGAAGACGAGCGCGACGATCTGCGCGACGTTGAGCAGGACAGGCGCTGCCGCAGCGACCCAGAACTTGTGCAGCGAATTGAGAATTCCGCCGGCGAGCGACGCCAGCGAGATCAGCATGAGGTAGGGGAAGGTGATCCGCGACAGCAGAACCGCGAACGCGAACTTGTCCGCGCTGACGCCGTTGAACCCGCCTGAGATGATGTAGGTCGCGGGCCAGGCGAACGCTTCAAGCAGAAGCGTCATCACGATCAGCGCCGGGAGAAGAACCGACAAAGCGTCCTGTGCGAAGTCGACTCCGGCGGACAGCCCCGGGCCCTCCTTGTCCGCGACCTTCTTGTTGAACATCGGGATAAAGGCCGCTGAGAACGCTCCCTCGGCGAAGAGCGCCCGGAACATGTTTGGCATGCGCCACGCGATGGTGAAGGCGTCCGACGCGAAGTTCGCGCCAACGAACTGCGCGAACAGCATGTCGCGCGCGAGGCCGAGGATGCGGCTTGCAAGCGTCAGCCCGCCAACGGACCCGAGCGAGCGGGCGAGGTTCATGCGCCGGCTCGCTCGCGCAATTTAGGCTTCGGAAGGCGCCTGCTCGCCGCCGGCACCGCCTTCACCGCCGACTGCCTGCTGCTGCGCCTGGACCTGCGCAATATAGGCGGCCGTGAAATCGATCGGGTCGAGCAGCACAGGAGCGAAGCCGGTGTGAACCACCGCGTCGGCAACGATTTGCCGAGCGAACGGGAACAGCAGGCGGGGAGCCTCGGCGAGAAGGAACGGCGGAAGCGCTTCCTCGGGGATATTCCGGAGGCCGAACAAACCTCCGTAGCTCAGCTCCACCACGAAATGGACGCCGTTCTCGGAGCGGGCGGTGACGTCGATCTTGAGTGCAACCTCGTGGACATCGTCCGCAACCTTGTCGACGTTGATGTTGAACTGGACGTCGAGCGTTGGGGTGACCTGCCACTGGAAAACCTGGGGTGAACTTGGATTTTCGACCGAGAGGTCCTTGATATATTGGGCCAGAACCGAAACCTGCGGCTCGTTGCCGCTTTCGCCTGAGCCATTGCCCCCGTTAGCCGGTTGCTGGTCCGCCATTTAATGCTGTCCTTGCAAGCTGTTGAATGTATTCGCCAGGCCGCCGGAAGGGGCGGCGCGTCAGGCCGCTGCGCCTAGCAGCCGCGTTTATGAGGCGCAATGCCGCGCTCGTGCGTTTGCCGTGTTGGAATATTTACCATAGCCGCACTATGTTGAGGCGAAGACCGAATAGGACACGAAATTGACCGTCATCGTCATCCTTGCCCTGGTCGCCTTGTTCATCGGGCTTCGCCTTTACAGCGTGCTCGGCGAACGAACGGGGCATGAGCAGCAGCCGATCCTCAAGCCCGCGGACCCCGCGCGGGTGCAACCGACTGTCCCCCAGCCGACGCCGGCGCAGCCCGCCTCGGCGGACTCGGCCGACCTGGCTTACCTGCCGCTCGCAGGTCCGGGCGTCCGCGCCGTGCTGGCCGCAGATCCCAGCTTCGACGTCGCCCGCTTCCTCGAGGGCGCCAGGGCTGCCTACCGCCTGATCCTCGAGGCGTTCTGGAAGGGCGATCTCGACACCGTCCGGCCGCACGTCGATGCCCATGTCTATGAGACCTTCGCGACCTCGGTCGAGCAGCGGAAGAAGGATGGTCTCGTGCTCGACAATCGGCTCGTCGCGATCGAGCAGGCGGTGATTTCCGAAGCGAATATGGAGCGATCCGTCGCGCTTCTGACCGTCCGTTTCGAGGCGGACATCGCGGCGGTCACGCGCAATGCCGAAGGGCAGGTCGTCGCCGGCTCTTTGAGTGATGCCGTGCAGACGCGAGACCTGTGGACGTTCCGCCGCGACACGGCGTCGAACGACCCCAACTGGCTGCTGATCGAGACAGACGAGGAAGAGTGAGGCTTTTCGCGCGAGCGCTCGCGGCGGTTTCGCTGGCGCTGCTCGCGGCTTGCGCCACGCGCCCGGTCGCACCCCCGCAAGCGCCGACGCCGGTTCCTCCGCCGCGGCCCACCCCTGCGCCAACCCCAACCCCGCCGCCGTCGCCAGTCGGCGTCAACGCCGTCGCGACCGGCGTCAGGGCCGAAACTCCGCGCGTGCTCAAGGCGGACGAGGCAGCGACAGCCCTCAACGCATTCAGGACCAGCTGTCTCGCGGTGACGCACCGCACCGATCAATCCGGCCTTACGCAAGGCAGCGACTGGCAGGGCGTGTGCGCGCAGGCTGCATCGCTCGACCCCAGCTATGCGCCGGGCTTCTTCTACTACGGCTTCGATTGGGTGAAGGTCGGCGACGGCCGCGCCTTCGCAACGGGCTATTACGAGCCGGAAATCGAGGGCTCCCGCACGCCGCTGCCGGGTTATGTCCCGATCTACCGCGTGCCGCCAGACCTCGTTCGCTGCACCCAGCCGACTGGCCAGACCGGCCGCGGACGCATCGATCCGGCGACGGGCAGCTGCACGCTCTATTACACGCGTGCGGAGATCGAGGATGGAGCGCTTGCGAACAAGGGGCTCGAGCTTGCCTGGGCCAAGGACCCCGTCGATCTCTTCTTCCTCGAAATCCAGGGTTCGGGCCGGATTCGTTTCCCCGACGGCAGCGTAATGCGCGTCGGCTATGCGGGGCAGAATGGACGCGACTATGTGGCAATCGGGCGGCTCCTCAGGGATCGCGGAATCCTGCCTTCGGGCGGCGCGAACATGGAGGCGATCAAGGCGTGGATCCGCGCCAATCCCGACCAGGGTCGCGAATTGATGCGCGAGAACCTGTCCTACGTTTTCTTCAAGGAGCTGACAGGGTCGGGACCGCTCGGAGCGCTGAACGTCGCTGTCACGCCCCACGCAACGGTCGCGGCCGATCCGAACTACGTCCCGCTCGGCGCTCCGGTGTTCCTGAATATGGACCGGCAGGAGGCGGACGGAGTGTGGGTCGCGCAGGACACGGGTGGCGCGATCAAGGGGCCCAACCGCTTTGACACTTTCTGGGGCGCCGGGCCGGAGGCGGTCGCCATCGCCGGCGGGATGTCGGCCTCGGGCGAGGCGTTGATTCTGGTGCCGAAGGGCGTCGCCGCGCGTGCGATCGCTCAGCCCTGAGGAAGCCGAGCTCTGGGCTCGCGTTACGTCGACAATTCAGCCGCTCTCGCGCGAAAAGGCGCAGCCCCAAGCTGCTGAGCCTCTCAGAAAAACGCCTGTCCGAGTAACCGCTGCGTCTTCGAAGGTCCGGCGCGCCGAACCGCTGCAGCCACGGGCCGCGGACGGCCAAACCCTCGACGGCAGCTGGGACCGGCGCCTACGCAGCGGCGTGATCGAGCCCGATCGCGTTCTCGATCTTCATGGAATGAGCCTCGACACGGCTTGGCGAGCGATCGACCGCGGTCTTGAGCAGTCCATCGGCCGCGGCGAGCGCGTCGTGCTGCTCATCACCGGCCACCACCGCCCGGGCGATCCGCCTGTCCGGCGCGGCGCGATCCGTGCGGCTGTCCACAACTGGCTCGCCGCCTCTCGGCACGCGAGCGACATCGCGGCAGTCCGGGGAGCGCATCGCCGCCACGGCGGAGGCGGGAGCCTCTATGTCATTTTGAGACGAAAGGCGGTCGTGCGCCGCTGACCTTTTCTTAACCCTACTGGCGTAGCGCGGGTACGTAGACAGGCATTGCCGTCGCGCGAGGCGCACCGAGGTCATGAAAGCAGGCACGGCCCAGAAGCTCAGCAACGCGATCCTGTCGTGTGCGGCCGGCTTTGCGTCCTTCATCTTCTCGCTCGCCGCGCTGTTCTACATCACGGAATTCGACACCAAGCTCATCGCTGCCCTCGCCGCCGGCGTCTTCTGCCTGCTAATTAGCTACGTCGCGTCCGAGCGGCCCAACA
>DASUCP010000266.1:0-3882 GCA_036275975.1 Sphingomicrobium sp. | reverse complement strand
GGCTTCGCCGATATGTATTCCTCCGACTTCTTCGGCGGTTGGGAGAGGATCACGTCGACCCGCAAACCATGGATCGCTGCCGTCGCCGGCTACGCGCTTGGCGGCGGGTGCGAAGTGGCGATGATGGCCGACTTCATCATTGCCGCCGACAGCGCGAAGTTCGGCCAGCCCGAAATCAAGCTCGGCGTGACGCCGGGCATGGGCGGCTCGCAGCGTCTGACCTGGGCGATCGGCAAGGCCAAGGCGATGGAAATGTGCCTGACGGGGCGGATGATGGACGCCGCCGAGGCTGAGCGCTCCGGCCTCGTCATCAAGGTCGTTCCCGCAGGCGAGCTGCTCGACGAAGCGATGAAGACCGCCGAAGCGATCGCCGCCATGCCGCCGATCGCTGCCATCGCCGTGAAGGAGATGGTCAACGCAGCCTTCGAGATCCCTCTTTCACAGGGCATCCGGTTCGAGCGGCGGCTGTTCCACGGCCTGTTCGGGACCGAGGACCAGAAGGAAGGCATGGCCGCCTTCGTCGAGAAGCGGCCCGGCGATTGGAAGGGAAGGTAAGATGGCGCGTATCGCATTCATCGGCTTGGGGCACATGGGCGGGGGAATGGCGCCAAACCTCGCCAAGGCGGGGCACGACGTCCAGGCTTTCGACCTCGTGCCTGAGGCGGTGAAGCACGCCGTCGAGGGCGGCTGCACTGCCGCCTCTTCGACAGCCGACGCTGTCAAGGATGCCGACGTCGTCATCACCATGCTCCCCGCCGCCAAGCATGTTCGCGCCGTCTACGAAAACGACGTAGCGCCGAACGCCAAGAAGGGCGCGCTGCTGATCGACTGCTCGACGATCGACGTCGCAAGCGCTCGCGAGGTCGGCGCGGGCCTTGATGAGCTCGGTTTCGAATTCGTCGATGCGCCGGTCTCCGGCGGAATCGCCGCGGCGGCCGGCGGAAGCCTCACTTTCATGGTCGGGGGCAGCGACGAGGCGTTCGAGCGCGCCAAGCCCTTCCTCGAGCCGATGGCAAAAGCCGTCATCCATGCCGGGCATATGGGCGCCGGTCAGGCAGCGAAAATCTGCAACAATATGATCCTAGGCGCGACAATGGCCGTGACTTGCGAAGCCTTTGTCCTCGCCCAGAAGCTCGGGCTCGACCCGCAGATCTTCTTCGACATTTCGTCCAAGGCTTCGGGCCAGAGCTGGTCGATGACGAGCTATGCGCCCGTGCCGAACGTCGGCCCCGACACTCCGGCCGACCACGATTATGAAGGGGGCTTTGCCGCGGCGCTAATGCTGAAGGACTTGAAGCTCGCGGCCGATGCGGCGCGGCACGTGGGCGCCTACACGCCGATGGGCGGCGAGGCAGAAGAACTCTATCAGCGCTTCGTCGATCGCGGCGGCGGGAACAAAGACTTCTCCGGGATCATCCAAATGATCGACGATAGCTGGAAGGTACCGGACCGGGATTAGGAGGAACCATGCGTTTCGTTCGAATTGCGTTTGCATCCATCGCTTTCGCCGCAGCCGGCGCGACGGTCGCCGCGGCGCTTCCGAAGGACAAGGCGTTGCAGGTGATGAAGGTCCGTCACGACGGCATGCACTCGATTGCCGATGCCCTGAAGGCGATTCATCGCGCGATCGGAGCGACACCCGATCTGCCGACGGTGAGAGCGAACTCTGAAAAGCTTGTGCAGCTGTCGCGAGCGGGTTCGCATTGGTTCCCGGCAGGTACCGGGCCGGACGTCGCAAAGACCCGCGCCAAGCCCGACATCTGGCAGAATCCGGAGGATTTCGCAGCCAAATTCCGCAATTTCCAAGCCGCAACTCGGGCGTTCGACGCGGCAGCGCGTGGCAGTGACGTGGCCGCCATAAATGCGCGTTTCGCCGACCTCGATGGCACCTGCAAGGCGTGTCACGACAAATATCGCGCGCCGGAGGGGCACTGATTACGACGGGGGGTGAAAAGCAGCTGGTCTGGGACCTCCCCGTGCGGCTGGTCCACTGGCTGCTTGCAGGCTTGATCGCCTTCAGCTGGTGGTCGGTCCACAACCATCACATCGACTGGCACATCTGGTCGGGCTGCGCGATCCTGACGCTCCTCATCTTCCGCTTGCTCTGGGGATTCGTCGGAAGCTCGACCGCGCGATGGGCGAGTTTCGTTCGGGGCCCGCGCGCGATCGCGGCTTACCTGCGAGGTGAATGGGTCGGCATCGGCCACACTCCGCTCGGAGCGCTTAGCGTCCTGGCGCTCTTCCTCGCCGTCGCGGTCCAGGTCAGCCTGGGTCTCATCGCCGAGGACGAGGATGGCATTTATCTCGGCCCCTTAGCCAGGTTGGTCAGCAGCGACACGTCGGACAAGGCGCGCGACATTCACGAACTATGGTTCAACGTCATTCTCGCGCTGATCGTCCTGCACCTCGGCGCGATCATATTCTACCGAATGCGCGGCAAAGGCCTCACGAGACCCATGATCACTGGACGCGGGGTAATCGCACCGGGGGTCGAACCGGTACGTCCCGGCAAATGGTGGGTAGCCTTAATCTGCCTGGCGATCGCGTTCGCCATCGTCCGCTGGGTGATTGCCGGCGCTCCGCTTTAGTTCTTGATCGAAACGCATCGCGCGACCACATCCGGGCCATGCTGATCCGTACCGAGCAGACTCCGAACCCGGCGACCCGCAAGTTCCTCCCGGGCCAGACCGTCATGGACGCGGGCACCCGCGATTTCGCCGATGCGGAGAGCGCCGAAGCTTCACCGCTCGCGAAGGCCATATTCGACAGCGGAATGGTCGAAGGCGTGTTCTTCGGCCGCGACTTCGTCTCGGTCACGGCCGCGCCCGGCGTTTCCTGGAGCGACCTCGATCCGCTCGTGGTCGAGACGTTGTTGGACCATTTCGTTACGGGCGCGCCGCTATTCACACCCGGCACGGCAGCCGGCATCCACATCGCCGACGAGCCCTCCTCGATCGAGGAAGATCCTGCCGACACGGACATCATCGACCAAATCAAGGAGCTGATCGAAACGCGCGTGCGCCCTGCCGTCGCTCAGGACGGCGGCGACATCGTCTACAAGGGCTACAAGGACGGGCACCTCTATCTCTCGATGCACGGCGCCTGCTCGGGCTGTCCCTCGTCGACGGTCACGCTGAAGCGCGGCATCGAAAGCCTCATCCGCCACTACGTGCCCGAGGTGGAAACCGTAGAGGCGGTTTAAATCAGGCACTTGCGGCATGACGCCGCATGTGCCCACTATCCCCGAGTCATGCTTCTCGCATTCGACACGTCGAGCTCCGCCTGTACCGCCGCCTTGTTCGACGGTTCGGGAGAGTGCGTCGCCCGGAAGGACGAGCTGATCGGCCGCGGCCATTCCGAGCGGCTAGTCCCGATGCTCGACGAATTACTCGAAGGCCGGCGTGCAGACCGTATCCTGGTTGGCGTCGGTCCGGGAAGCTTCACCGGCATTCGTGTCGCAATCGCGGCTGCGCATGGTCTCGCGATCGGCTGGGACGCCGAGCTGTCGGGAATGTCCTCCCTCGCGTTGCTTGCGGCCAGCGCTGTGGCTGATGGTGAAATCGGCGTGAGCATCATCGGCGGGCATGGCGAGCTGTTCGTGCAGCAATTCGATGCGACCACGGCAGAGCCGACTTCCGAGCTGCGCAACCTTGTTCCCGCGAAGGCTGCCGAGTTCATCACAGCGCCCGTCGTCCTCGGTTCGGGCGCGGAGCAACTGGTCGATGCGCGCGGCTGGGGTGAGGCACGCGAAGCGTGGCCGTTGGCGGCGAACGCTCTCAAGGTGCCGTCGACCATGCGTTCGCTTCCGCCGAAGCCGGTGTACGCCCGAGCCCCTGACGCAAAAGTGCGGGAGGCCGCCTGATGGCCACGCCCGCCTTTGCC
>DASUCP010000265.1:0-3777 GCA_036275975.1 Sphingomicrobium sp. | reverse complement strand
CCACACGACCGATTGTCCGAAGGTCCAGGATCCCTACAGCTTCCGCTGCCAGCCGCAGGTCATGGGCGCCGCGCTCGACCTGCTCGAGAATGCCGCGCGCACGCTGACGATCGAAGCGGGCGCGGTCACCGACAACCCGATCGTCTTCCCGGACGAGGATAGTGCAATTTCCGGCGGGAACTTCCACGCCCAGCCCGTCGCCTTCGCCGCCGACATAATCAGCATGGCGCTGTGCGAGGTCGGCTCCATTTCAGAGCGGCGCATCGCTGTCCTGATCGATCCTAAGATGAGCGGACTTCCTCCGTTCCTCACCGAGGATTCCGGCGAGAACTCGGGCCTCATGATCCCGCAGGTCACCGCCGCGGCGCTCGTCAGCGAGAACAAGTCGCTGGCCTACCCGGCGAGCGTCGACTCCATCCCGACTTCAGCGGGCCAGGAAGATCATGTCTCGATGGCGCCGATCGCTGCGCGTAAGGCCGCTCAGATCGCGCGTAACGCGGCCGGTGTGGTGGCCGTCGAGCTCATCGCTGCGGCGCAAGGCATCGACTTTCATGCCCCCCTCGAAACCTCGCCGAAGCTCCAGACCGTGCACGCGGATGTCCGTGAGATTACACCTCAGATGGCAGGCGATCGATACTGGGCGAGCGAAATGGCGGCGCTTCAGTCAGCGGTGCTTGCTGGCGGAATCAGCTCGAAAATCGCGCCGCTGCTTGGCGCCTAGCCAACCCGGTCCCAGTGCGTGGTCTTGCAGATGATCGCGAGCACGCAGCCGCGCACCATCAAGCGATCCGGTCCGACCTGCTGAATCGTGCCGCGCGCGTTCATATCGCGGCTGGCGACGAACACGTCGGCGTTCCATTTTCCAGGCCCTGACGGCTGGATGTTGTCGATCACCCGAGCGCCGAGCAGCTTCGTCCCGCTGCCGTGCTGCGACTTGGCCTGCTGCTTGGCGGACGCCTTTACGACGCGGCCGCACAGCGTGCCGCCGCACGGTGCGATGACGATTTCCATGGCGCCGTTCTTCCAGCGCCCCTCAAGGCTCTTGGCGAGCGCCGAGGCTGGGGCAAAGGCCACCGCAAGGCCCGCAAGAACAAGGAAAAAGCGTTTCATTTTCCCCTCTTAGCAGGACTTTGCGGCAAGAATCGCGCGCCCAGCTTGCCACCCGATGAACTGTGTTGAGTTTTCGGCAGAGCCTATTTTGGCGCGGGTTGCGAGGTATCGGAGGGCAGATCGGCGGTAAACGCCGTCCATATCGCCGCTTTGCACAGCGCCTTTCCGGCAGCGCATCCGGAAACCTTGAGCTGTGAATCGCTCAGCCGCTCGATCTTCGCGGTCACGCGGATGTTGCGATCGGGAATGAACAATTTGCCCTGCCACCGGCCCCTCTTGTCCTGCTGGAGACCGGTGAGGAGTTGGGTGCCAACCAGCTGATCGTAGTCTTGCTCGAATCTTTCCTGGCCCTGTCGCTCGCCCATACGATCGTCCCGCAAGGATTCTCGCTGCACGAGGCGATCTTGATGATGCTGTTCCCGCCCGGGCTCCGCCAGACACCGTCGAGAGGCGAGGATGTAGAGACGGCTTGCACTGCCAAGGCGGTCATAAGGGCAAGTGCGGGCATGTTCGCCTCCTCAGCTTGAAGCGAGTCGCGGGCGCTCCTTAATGGAAATCGCGGCTTTTCGGGATAATCTCGACGTTTCGGGGGTGTCTTGAGACCGCCGGTCGCCAGCTTCCGGCATGATCTGGTTTCTCAAGTTTCGATGGCAGCGCGGAATGGTCGGCGAGATGCGAAAGCATATGCGTATGGTCCTCGACGCGGCGCGCGACGACGTGGATCACCTTGCTGTCGGGGTCGCGCTGGACGATCCCGTGCACCGCCATCAGCCGCGCGCCCATCACGATCTTGCGCTGCTTTTCGAACACGTCGGGCCAGACGACGAGGTTGGCGATGCCAGTCTCGTCCTCGATGGTGATGAACACCACGCCCTTGGCGCTTCCCGGCCGCTGGCGGATCAGCACCAGCCCGGCCAGCGACAGCCGCCTGCCGTCCTTGATCGACGTCAGCCGGTCGGCGGTGACGAATTTCAAGCGCGCATAATGCTCGCGCAGAAAGCGCATCGGGTGCTCTTTGAGCGAAAGGCGGATGGTCTGGTAATCGTTCACCACATGCTCCGCGAGCGGCATGGCTGGCAGCCGCGCGGGCTCGCTTTCAACACCTTCATCGCGGGCGTCAGCATAAGCGAACAGCGGCAGGTCGGGAGCTTGGCGGAGCGCCCGCGAGTCCCATAGCGCAGCACGCCGATCCAGACCGATCGAACGAAATGCGTCGGCCGCAGCGAGCCGTTGGATCGCATGAACCGGAACGCTGGCGCGGGAACGCAGATCTTCGACGGATTTGTATGGGCGCGCAGCAACCAGCCGATCCGCGGCCTCGCGGTGCAGTCCGTCGATTTGCCTCAGGCCGAGGCGCAACATGACTTTCCCCTCCCCTTGATGGGGAGGGGCAGGGGTGGGGTGATCGCGGACGTCGAGCGGGGTTCCGGAGTCACCCCCACCCAACCCTCCCCCGTCGAGGGGAAGGGGTTCCAGAGTGCAGTCCCAGTCGCTGTGGTTCACGTCGACCTCACGCACTTCGACGCCATGCTCGCGTGCGTCGCGGACGATCTGCGCCGGCGCGTAGAAACCCATCGGCTGCGAGTTGAGAAGCGCGCAGGCGAAGGCGGCCGGATAGCGCCACTTCAGCCAGCTCGACACATAAACCAGGTGCGCGAAGCTCGCCGCGTGGCTCTCGGGGAAGCCATATTCGCCGAAGCCCTTGATCTGGTCGAAGCAGCGCTGCGCGAAATCGGGATCGTAGCCGCGCTCGACCATCCGCCCGACCATCTGCTCTTCGAGCGTCTCGATCTTCCCCTTCGAACGGAAGGTCGCCATCGCCTTCCTGAGCTGGTTCGCCTCGGACGCGGAGAATTTCGCCGCGTCGATGGCGATCTTCATCGCCTGCTCCTGGAAGATCGGCACACCGAGCGTCCGGCCGAGAATCCGCTCGAGCTCGTCGGGCGGACCGTGCTCGGGATCGGGGCAGGGGAAGGTCACCGGCTCCTTGCCGCTCCGGCGCTTCAAATAGGGGTGGACCATGTCCCCCTGGATCGGACCGGGCCGGACGATCGCGACCTCGATCACCAGGTCGTAGAAGCAGCGCGGCTTCAGTCTGGGCAGCATGTTCATCTGCGCCCGGCTCTCGACCTGGAACACGCCGAGCGAATCTCCCTCGCACAGCATGTCGTAAACCTCCGGCACCTCCTGGGGGATCGTCGCTAGCTCCCACTCTTCGCCGTGGTGTTCCTCGATGAGGTCGAAGCATTTGCGGATGCAGGTCAGCATACCGAGCGCGAGCACGTCGATTTTCAAAATCCCGAGCTCGTCGATGTCGTCCTTGTCCCATTCGATGAAGGTGCGGTCCTCCATCGCGCCGTTGCCGATCGGCACGCTCTCGGTGAGCGGCCGCTCCGTCAGGATGAAGCCGCCGACATGCTGCGACAGATGACGCGGCATCCCGACCAATTGCTCGGCGAGCTTGAGCGTTCGCTTCAAATGCGAGTCCGAGAGGTCGAGCCCGGCATCGTCGGCGCGCTCTTCCTCCAGCTCGGCGTCCATGCTGCCCCAGATGGTCGAGGCGAGCGCTCCGCACACGTCCTCGCTGAGCCCCATCACCTTGCCGACTTCGCGGATCGCTGAACGGGGGCGGTAATGGATCACGGTCGCGGCGATGCCCGCGCGGTC
>DASUCP010000264.1:0-7306 GCA_036275975.1 Sphingomicrobium sp. | reverse complement strand
GGAGGATGAAAATGCCCGCTTTGCCCATCGATACCGACCAGATCGTCATCACTGCCTCGCGCGCGCCAGAGAGCGAAGCCGATACGCCGGCGAGCGTCACCATCATCGACGAGCAGCAGATCGAACGGCTGGACGAGCCCGGAATAAGCGCGCTTCTCCGCCTCACACCGTCCGCCGCGGTGACCACGTCGGGTCCTGGCGGCTCGCTGACAGAGGTCCGCATCCGCGGTGCCGAGGCAAATCACACGTTGCTCTTCGTCGACGGCATTAAGATCGACGACCCCGCCTCAGGCGACACCCCCCGCTTCGAGATCCTGAATGCCGACCTTGTTTCGCGGATCGAGGTCGTGCGTGGACCGCAATCGGCGCTCTGGGGCTCGGAAGCGATTGGCGGCGTGATCGCCGTCAATGGAATCGACGAGTCCTCGGGCATCGCTGCAAAGGCCGAAGGCGGATCGTTCGGCCTAGTCCGCAGCAGCGTTTCGGCTGCGACGGCAAGCGACAGCGTGAGTTTTGCTGGCGCCCTCGGTTTTCAGCGCGCCACGGGGATCAACAGCGTTGAAGGTCCCGGCGACAAAGACGGGTATCGCAACGTGTCGGGGCGTGCGCGAGGAACCTGGCATCCGCGCGCCAATATCGAGATCGGCGCCTCTGGCCTGCTTCTCACTGGCCGAAGCGAGTTCGACGGCTTCGATCCGCTAACCGGAGCTCACGAAGACACGCTGGACAATAGCCGCAACCAACTCGAAACAGGTAAAATCTGGGCAACGCTCGGCACCGGCAGCTCGCCATGGCGCGCGCAGGTCGCTGGATCGCTACTCGGCTCCTCGAACAAGAACGATCTCGACGAGGTCGAGCTGAACGGCACGCGTGGCACCCGCCAGACTCTCTCAGCCCAGCTCGAAAGGCACTTCGCGACGGGTGCAATGGCGCATCGCGTGATCGTGGCGGCCGACACAGTGCGTGAAGGCTTCCACGCCCGGGACACCGCGTTCGGCGGTTTCACCGACCAAGACCGCACGCGAAATCATGGGTCGCTGACGGCAGAGTGGCGGGCAGATGCCGGCCGCCTCACGGGTGACATCGCCGTCCGACATGATTTCTTCAGCCGCTTTCAGGATTCGACGAACGTGCGGGCATCCCTCCTCGGCCGGCTCGGCGGAGGCTTTTCTCTCTCCGGTTCTTACGCTGAAGGAATTGCGCAACCCACCTTCTTCGACTTGTATGGGTTCTTTCCGGGGAGTTTCGTTGGAAACCCGAGCCTTAAGCCGGAAAGCTCTCGCGGGTTCGAACTCACATTGCGCTACGGAAGCGCCCGGTTTGATGCCTCTCTGACCGGTTATCGGCAGCAGCTGCACGACGAAATTGTCGACAACGAGTCCTTCACCAGCGTGCTGAATGCTCCGGGCACGAGCAAGCGGGACGGCATTGAGGCAACCGTAGGGTGGAAAGCCTCCGACCGACTGCGACTCTCCGCCGACTACGCTTATCTCAAGGCCACCCAACCCGGTGGCTCACCGGGAGAGCAGGTCGCCGAGGCGCGGAGGCCGAAGCATAGCGGATCGATCGCCGTCGACGGCTCGCTGGGCCGCTTCACCTATGCTGGTTCAATCGCCTACGTCGGCGACCACTTCGACAATCGCGACACGTTTCCATTCGCTCGCGTCACACTCGGGTCTTACTGGCTGGCAGACGCTCGCGTCGCCTACCGGATCCGGCCCGGCGTCGAGCTCTTCTTCAGAGGCTCGAATCTGTTCAATCAGCATTACGAGGACGTCTTCAGCTATCGCACCGAGCCGCGCGGGATTTTTGCGGGCATCAGGCTCGGCACATTATGACGATCAGGCAGGCGGATCGGCGATCATCGCGGTGAATTCGCACTCGGTGGCGATTTCGCCGTCGAGCGTCGCGCGTCCCGCGAACTTGCACACCCGAGCGCGCTTCTGGAGAAATTCGACCTCCAGGCGAAGAAGCACGCCAGGCTCGACCGGCTTCCGAAACTTCACGCCATCGATCGACATGAAGTAGACGAGCTTGCCCGAGCCCGCGAGGCCAAGGCTTTCCACCGCGAGCACGCCTGCCGCCTGTGCCAGCGCCTCGACCTGGAGCACTCCGGGCATGATCGGCCTCCCCGGGAAGTGACCCTGGAAGAACTCTTCGTTGATCGAAACCGCCTTGATAGCGACGATGCCCTTCTCCGGATCGAGGCTCTCGACCCGGTCTACTAGCAGCATCGGATAGCGATGCGGCAGCGCCGCCATCACCCGCTTGATGTCGAGCGGGCCGATGGCGGCGCTGGCCGGCTGATCGTTCACTTGCGTCTAGCGGCCCTGCGGTGCCGACTGAGCAGGTGCCGTCGTCGCGAGCGTCGGGAGAGCCGTATTGAGCGCAGCCAGAACGTCGTTCGTCACATCCACGCTGTTGCTGGTGGCGAGAGTCGATCCCGTCTCGAGCATGATGTTGGCGCCTCGGCGCGTCATCACCTGCTGGTAGATCGGGCCGAGCTTATCCACGATCTGCTTCTGGATGTAGGCGGTGTTGCGGCGAATCTGCTCTTCCTGACGGCCGATCTCATCCTGCGCCTGCTGGAGCTTCGTCTGATAAGCCTTGGCGCGTGCCTGCAGAGCGGCGTCTGGCGCCTTGCCGTTCAGCGCCTTGGCGGCTGCGTCGATCGACTGGCCTTCCGTATTCAGCGGGCCGGCAAGGGCCTGCTGGCGCGACTTGAGAGCATTCACCTGCCCCTGAAGCGCGGCATTGGCCGTCTTGCAGGCGTTGCAGCTAGCGGTCACCTTCTCGAGATCGACGACCGCAATAACGGCAGCCGGCATACCCTGAGCCGAGGCCGCGGCGGGGGCGGTCAAAGCTGCGGCAAGAGCCGCAGAAACGAGCAGAGTCTTCATTAGAATTGCGTTCCTACGTTGAAGCTGAAGAGTTTGGTGTCATCGCCCTTTTGCTTGAGCAATGCCTTGGCCAGATCGATCCGCAGCGGACCGAACGGCGAAGTCCAGTTGACGCCCACGCCGATCGATAGGCGCGGCTTCGGCGAATTGCCGAGGAAGAACTCCTTGAAGCCTGGCGCGAAGCTCGATCCCGTACCGACCAGCGCATCGCAATCCGCTTTCGACTGGCCCGGCTGCAGATTAACGGACGTCTTGTTGTCATTCGACGTACACACACCCGGGACGTCCGTGAGCGTAGGCTCGGTGATATCCCAGACGGAGCCCACGTCCACGAATGCAGACGGTCTCAGACCGAGACTTTTCAGACCCGAGCTGGTCGGAAACTCGAGTTCGAGACGGCCCATGTAATACGCTCGTCCGCCGAGCGCATCGACGACGGTCCCCTTGCCGTTCGCGGCGGTGCCATCGGCATTATAGGGAACGCGCCGAACTCGAGGACCGATACCGCGAATATCAAAACCGCGGAGATCAGTACCGAAGAAGCGGTCGGTCAGGCGGACGGCGTCAACGTCAGGCTGCGGGTTGCTTTGAAGCGGAATGATGTAACCGCCCTCAGCGTGAGCGGAGAAGATCCAGCTCCCGAACGGGTGATACTTGGTCGCGTTGGCGACCGTACGGAGGTATTTCACATCCCCTCCCAGCCCGGCGAAATCCTCTGACAAGGTCAGTCGCTGGCCGCGCGTGGGATGAATCGCATCGGTGTTATCGAAGAGTGTGGACACGCCGAGCACCGACGCCGTGTGGGCGCCGAGCTCCTCGCAAAGATAGCGGCCGACTTTCAACGGATCGCATTCGGCTGGCAACGGGCCGGGACCGTCAGGATCAGTGAAGAAGCTGCTGTTGAGCGTTATCTTGTCGCGGCTGAGCACGTAGCGAGTGCCGAAGCTCCAATATTCGCTCATCGGGAAGCCAAGCCTCAGACCGCCTCCGGTGCTCGTTTCCGAATAGGTGGTGTCATTTCGGTTATTTAAGTTGAAGCTTTTGTAGTCACGACGGAACAGCTGTCCGCCAAACAGGATCTGCTTGTCGAGAAAATAGGGGTCGGTGAAACCCAACTGGGCCGATTTCGAAAAGGCAGAATAATTGATCGAAGCGTCGAGCGCCTGCCCCTTTCCCATAAAGTTGTTCTGCGAAACCGCGAGTTGGATGACGAACCGCTCGAGGCTCGAATATCCGCCCGACAACGACAGCTGACCGGTAGGCTTCTCCTCGACGTTCGCCGCGAGGACAACGCGGTCAGGAGCCGAGCCTTCGTTCTGCTTGATCTCGAACTTATCGGAAAAGAAGCCGAGGCTCTGGATGCGGTCCTGGCTACGCTTTACCTTAAGGGCGTTGAACGCGTCGCCTTCGTTCAACCGGAACTCGCGCCGGATGACCTTATCGCGGGTACTCGTGTTGCCCGTAATGTCGATCCGCTCGACATAGACTCGCGGCGTCTCTCCGACCTTGAAGGTGATGTTCATCAGCTTCTTGTCAGGATCGCGGTCGTAGGCAGGGTTGATGTCGGCGAAGGCATAGCCAAGGTTGCCGGCGATCTCGTTGAGATTCGTGACGGCGTCTTCCACCTGCTTGGCGTTGAACCAAGTCCCGGGTTGAACCTTCGCGATCTTAAGCACCTCGGCGTTGGGGAAGTCGCGAAGGGCGCTGTCCGCCTCGACCGTCCCGAAGTGATACCGCGGACCTTCGTCCACCACATATGTGATCACGAAATCGCGGCGGTCGGGCGTAAGTTCGGCGAGCGCCTGGACGACGCGGAAGTCGGCGTAGCCCTCGGTCAGGTAGAACGCGCGAAGCTTCTGCTGGTCAGCCGCGAGCCGGTCCGGGTCGTACGTATCGTTCGACTTGATGAAGCCGAGAAGGCCGCCAGCCTGGCGCGTATACATCTCCTTGCGCAGGCGCTCGTCAGAAAAGGCCTTGTTGCCGAGGATGTTGATCGCCCGAACCTTCGCTAGGTCGCCTTCGTAGATCTCGAAGACGACATCGACGCGGTTCTGGTCGAGCTGCACGATCTTAGGATCGACCCGAGCAGCGAAGCGACCCTGGCGGCGATACAGTTCGAGGATTCGATCGACGTCGGCGCGGACCGCGGAACGGGTGAAAATCTGGCGCGGAGCGAGCTTGATCTCCGGGGTGATCTTGTCGCTCTTGAGGCGCTTGTTACCCTCGAGCACGATCCGGTTGATGACCGGGTTCTCGCGCACACTGATGACGAGGTCGCCGGTCTCGGTGCCGCTGATCTCCGCGTTCGCAAACAATTGCGTAGCGTAGAGGTCCTTCACCGCCTGATCGAGGGTTTCCCTCGTGTAGGTCTGGCCCGGCGACAGGTTCGCGTAGGCGCGAATCGTCTCCGGCTCGAGGCGCTGGTTCCCCTTGACGGTGACCGAATGGATGACGCGCTGCACCGGGGCAGCCGGAGCAGCCGGTTGGGCGTCCTGCGTCGCAGGCTGCTGAGCAGGTGCGGTTTGCGCCAGCAGCGGAGCGGCTGAGCCGCCGAGCACGGTGCCAACCAGAAGCATCGCGCCGGCACGCCGGCTAAAACTCATCGTCCTTGAAATCACGCATCCCCGCCTTTTGTGTAACTGGCGCAAGCGACGCCCTCCGCCGCAAAGCCCTGTACCTGCCCTGCCCCAACCCTCCTAGCCAATCAAGCGCTGAAGCCGGTCCCACAAACCCAGTGAGCCTAAATCGTTGATCGTCGTGAACACCACCAAAGCGAGAATGAGGGCAAGGCCGCCGCGGAATGCCCAATCGAGCGCGCGCGCACTGAGCGGACGGCGCCTGACGGCTTCCACGGCATAGAAAAAGAGGTGCCCTCCATCCATGAGAGGGACTGGCAAGAGGTTGATGAATCCGAGATTAATTGAGAACAGGGCGAGCAGTTCGACGAATGGCAGTGCGCCGAGCGACGCTCCCTGTCCGGCGATCCGAGCGATCTTGATCGGACCGCCGAGCTGCTTCGGAGAGACCCGCCCGCGCACCAACTGGACGAGACCGTCCCAGATCGATTCCGTCATGCCGGCCGTATATTCGACCGCCATCGGCACGGCTTTCACGACGGATACGGGGCCGCGCAATTGCGTCGTCGAAAAGACCCCCAGCAGACCGGCCCGAAACTTCGCACCCGTGGGATCCTGCACGTACTGAATCCCCAAGTGGACTTCGACGTCGCTGATCATCGCGCCCCGCTCTACTTCGACCCGCACGGTCTCACCGGGACGCAGTGCGACGGCGGTCGCAATCTCTCCGAACGTCGAGGTGGAAACTCCTGCAATCGAGAGGATTCGATCGCCCGGCCGGATGCCCGCCTCGGCCGCGGCTGAACCCGGCTTGATCGCTCCGACGACGTTCGTCTGCGGAGTGCCCACGAGTGAGAAGAAGGCCGCAAAGATGATGATGGCCAATATGAAGTTGGCCACGGGCCCGGCGAGGACGACCAGGAACCGCTGCCAGACAGGCCTCAACTGGAAGGCGCGGTCGCGAAGGTGCGGCGGGATTTTCTCGAGCTCCCCCGGTTCACTCGCTGCGTTCATGTCGCCGACGAACTTCACATAGCCGCCAAGCGGCAGCCATGCGATTTTCCACCTCGTGCCCTGCCTGTCCGTCCATCCCACGAGCTCGCGCCCAAAGCCGACGGAGAAGGTCTCGGCCGGGATCTTGAGCAGCCGCGCCACGAAGTAGTGACCGAACTCATGGAAGAAGACGAGCGGGCCCAGAGTGCACAGGAATGCGAGCAGGACCAGCCAGACTGGCGGGTGCGGCATCATCGGTCGCAGCTCGCCTTCACTTCGTCATCCACCTGCTGTCGCGTTCGCCGATCGATTTCCAGCACCTCGGCAATGGAATTCGGTGCTCCGGAGTGGCCGCTGTCGAGCGCCCAGCTTACCAGCCGCACGATTTCGTTGAAGCGAATTCGACCTTCGAGGAAGCTTGCCACGGCAATTTCGTTCGCTGCGTTCAGGACGATGGGTGCGGCGCCTCCACTTTCGAGTCCAGAGCGCGCGAGGCGAAGCGCGGGAAAACGCTCGAGGTCCGGCTTCTCGAAATCGAGGCGGGCGATGCTCGCGAGGTCGAGCCTTTGAGCAGGCGTCTCGATCCGTTCCGGCCACGCCAGGGCATAAGCGATGGGAATGCGCATGTCCGGGCTTCCGAGCTGTGCAAGCACCGAACCGTCCACGAACTCCACCATCGAATGGATCACCGACTGCGGATGAATGAGCACGTCGATCCGGCTGGATGGCAGGTCGAACAAGTAGTGGGCTTCGATCAGTTCGAGGCCCTTGTTCATGAGCGTTGCCGAATCGACGGAGATCTTGGCGCCCATCGACCAATTCGGGTGCGCGACAGCC
>DASUCP010000263.1:0-2290 GCA_036275975.1 Sphingomicrobium sp. | reverse complement strand
GCGTGCGCCCCATCTTCCGCGAGCATCTGCCGTGACCTGAGGATCGTCTCGACCCAGCCGGCAAAGGCATGCGCGAGCGCCGTGACAACGTCCTTCAACGGTCCGTCCTTCAGGCTGTCACTCTCGTCGAAGCTGTCGCCGCTGACATTGCCGAGATAGGCCTCGGGCTGCGCCATCACCGGCATGTTCAGGTACACCGCGGCCTGGCGGATCTGGTGGTTGGACCCGAAGCCGCCGATGCCCCCCGGCGAGGCGGTAACGATCGCCGCAGGCTTCTTGTCGAACACGCTTTGGCCGTAGGGACGCGATCCGACATCGATCGCGTTCTTGAGCACACCGGGTATGCCGCGATTGTATTCCGGGCTCACGAACAGCACGCCGTCGGCCTCGCCAACCTGCTGCCGGAAGCGCACCCATTGCTCGGGCGGATTCGCGTCGAGGTCCTCATCATAGAGCGGTAGGTCGCCGATCTCGATCATCGAGCAGTCGAGATTGTCGCCCCGGATAGCGCAGATCGACCGCGCGACCTTGCGGTTGAGGCTGGCCTTCCTGAGGCTGCCGACGAGGATCGCAATCTTATAGGCCATGGCTCTTCTCCAGTCGTGGAATCACGAAGCTGGTTGCTCGCCGCTGAGATGCGCCGGGTTACATCCAGCGCGCGGCCGGAGCTTCAGAACCATCATATGCGTTGTTTGGCGGGATGGCGTCGAACCAACTGTAACCCGTCGACTGGCGGCGCCGAGTTCACCGTCGCGAACCGGATCGGCGCAGGAGTCGTCTGCTGCGCGGTCCGGCTCCGGCGGCACAAACTGGCTCCAACCCGCGCATTTCGCGCCAAGTGACTGGAGAAGCCATGACTGCACTCGCAAAGAGAAGAGGAGCGAAGCTTCTTCACCCTTTCTTCGTCTCGCTTGGCGGCACGTTGCTGATGGCGGCGCTGTTCACCGACTATATGTATTCGAGCAACGCCCTGATTCAGTGGTCGAATTTCTCGGCGTGGCTGATCACCGGCGGACTCGTGCTTGCGCTGGTCTCGGCGATCGTCCTCCTTGCAGAGGTTGCTCTCGGCCGAACGGGAACGATCCGCTGGCTCGATTTCATCCTGCTCGCGGCCGCCGCGGTCCTCTCGATCGTCAATGTCCTCGTCCACACGCGCGACGCCTGGACGTCGGTGGTTCCGACCGGAATCACGCTGTCGGCGATCGTCGCGGTGCTGCTGCTTGTCGCCGGAATCCGCGGCTGGACGGTGACCGCGCTCCCAGCGCCTGCGCGCGAAAGTGAGTCTCGTGCGGGAGCGGGCCAATGATCCACCGGCTCGAGATAATGTCGGCGTTGATCCTGGCCGCCGGCGCCGTCGGCGCGTGCAGCGACAAAGGTGGTGACCCCGCGCGGCAATACGGACCAAACCCGTGGCTCCCCAAGCCAACGCAGTATCTGCTTCCGCCAATGAGCGTTCCGAGGGCCGTCGGCTGGAAACCGGGCGAGGCCCCGACGGTCGCACCGGGCTTGAGGATCCAGGCGATGGCGAGCGGCCTCATGCATCCACGCATCGTCTATCCTCTGCCCAACGGCGACATTCTTGTGGTCGAGAGCAACAGCCCAGGGACCGAGCCTTTCCGGCCCAAGGACTATGTCCAGGGCAAGGTAAAAGCCCGCGCCGGGGCGGCCGCGAAAGGCGGTAACCGCATCACTCTTCTACGCGATAGCAACGGCGACGGCATTCCCGAGCTGAAGACCGTGCTCGTCGATCATCTGCATTCGCCCTATGGCGTCGCGTGGATCGCAGGCAAGCTATACGTTGCCGACACCGACGCGATCCTCGCCTTTCCCTTCACGCCGGGGCAGACCAGGATAACGGTTCCCGGAGTCAGACTTACGGACCTGCCGGCCGGGCCGATCGACCACCACTGGACCAAATCCATGGTCGCCAGTCCCGACGGTTCGAAGCTCTATGTCGGCGTCGGATCGAACAGCAACATCACCGAGAATGGTATGACTGCCGAAGAGGGGCGCGCGGCGATCTACGAAGTGGATCGCGCCACGGGTGCGAAGCGCATTTATGCGACGGGCACACGCAACCCGACCAATCTCGCAATCCAGCCGGGGACCGGCACCCTCTTCGCGGTGGTCAACGAGCGGGACGAGATCGGACCCGACCTCGTGCCCGACTATCTCACATCAATTCGCGACGGTGGCTTTTACGGCTGGCCGTGGAGTTACTGGGGAAACCATGTCGACGTCCGAGTCCATCCGCAGAACCCAACGATGGTCGCAAAGGCGATCCGGCCCG
>DASUCP010000262.1:0-3998 GCA_036275975.1 Sphingomicrobium sp. | reverse complement strand
CACGATTGCAACGCCGACCGACGAACCTTCATTCACCGGCTTCAGTACAAAGGGCCGCTCAAGCGGGTCCTCGGAATAGACGCTTTCGCTCTCCACGATGTGCCCCGCCGGCATGCGGATGCCGTGCGGCACCAGCACCATCTTGGTCAGTTCCTTGTCGATCGCGATGACCGAGGTTTCGAGTCCGCTGTGGGTATATTTGAGGCCCATGAGGTCCATCATGCCCTGGACCGTGCCGTCCTCGCCGGGAGTGCCGTGCAGCGCATTGAAGACGATGTCGGGTTTCAGCTCCGCCAGCCGCACCGCCACGTCACGATCCATGTCGAGCTCGGTGACATTCGACCAGCCCCGCTCGCGAAGCGCGCCAGCGACTCCCGTGCCGCTGGTCAGCGAGACCTCCCGCTCGGATGACCAGCCGCCCATCAGGACGACGACGTGAAGATCCTTGTTCATGGCTGGCCGACCCGCTGGATTTCCCATTCGAGGCTGATGTGAGTTTTTGCCTCCACGCGCCGCCGGACTTCCTCGCCCAACGCCTCAATGTCGGCACTGGAAGCGCTACCGAGATTGAGCAGGAAGTTGCAATGTTTTTCCGAGACTTGGGCATCGCCCTGTCGCAAGCCACGGCAGCCCGCCGCATCGACCAGCGCCCACGCCTTGTGGCCCGGCGGGTTCTTGAAGGTCGAGCCTCCGGTGCGGCTGCGCAGAGGCTGCGATTCCTCGCGGGCGCGCGCAATGGCGTCCATCTCCGCTCCGATGGCTTCCGGATCGCCCGGAACGCCGCGGATGACAGCTTCAATGACCACAGCGCCATCCGGCACGTCGCTGTGGCGATAAGTATAGCCGAGCTTCTCGAGCGGCCACTCCACAACCTCTCCCGAACGAAGCACTAGCCGGGCCGAGACGAGGATGTCCTTCACCTCACGCCCGTAGGCGCCGCCGTTCATCCGGACGAAGCCGCCCACGGTGCCGGGTATTCCGCGGAGGAACTCGAGCCCCGCAATGCCCGCATCGCGCGCAGTCGAAGAAACGAGAATGCCGCTTGCACCGCCACCGCAGCGCAAAGTCGTCTCGTCCAA
The DNA here is from genome assembly GCA_036275975.1 of Sphingomicrobium sp. Taxonomy (GTDB): domain Bacteria; phylum Pseudomonadota; class Alphaproteobacteria; order Sphingomonadales; family Sphingomonadaceae; genus Sphingomicrobium. Next base: position 2,919 of record DASUCP010000262.1, on the reverse strand, counting down.
CCTGTCGATTTTTGCGAAAGCCTTGCCGAGCCGAACGACGACACCCGGCACACCGCCGTCGCGGACGATGAGGTTGGAGCCGAGGCCCAGCGCCATGAGTGGTGCATCCGCATCCAACTCGCGCAGGAATTGGGTGAGATCGTCTTCGTCGGCGGGCTCGAACAGCCATTCGGCCTTTCCGCCGCTCTTGAACCACACGAGAGACGCAAGCGGTGCATCGGCGGTCAGCTTGCCCCGGACGCTCGGCATGGTGGCGACGGCGCTCATTTGCGCGCCCTCGCCTCGCCAATGGTCTGGGGAAGTGCGGCCGCCCACTTCGTAATGTCGCCAGCGCCCATGCAGATGATCATGTCGCCCTCGGCCGCCAGGTCTCGGAGCTCGCGCGACAGCTCTTTCTGGTCAGCAACGGCACGGACCATGCGATGTCCGTGGGCACGGAGACCGTCGGCGAGCGCGGCGGAATCGACGCCGTCGATCGGCTCCTCGCCCGCCGGATAGACCGGCGTCACGAACACCACGTCGGCGTCGTTGAAGCAGCTCTGGAACTCATCCATCAGCGATTGGAGGCGAGTGTAACGGTGCGGCTGCACCACCGCGATTACGCGGCCGTCGGCCCCCTCGCGCGCCGCCGCAAGCACTGCGCGGATCTCGGTTGGGTGGTGCGCATAATCGTCGATCACGATCGCGCCGTCGGCTTCTCCCACCTTCGTAAAGCGTCTTTTCACCCCTTCGAACCGTTCGAATCCAGCAACGATTGCTTCATCGGAAATACCCAGTTCTAGAGCTACTGCGATTGCGGCGAGGGCATTCTGGACGTTGTGCCGGCCGGGGATTGGAACATGGATCCCGAGCGTGCGGCGCTCGCCGTCCTTATCTAGAATGAGCGCGTCGAACTGCGTGCCTCCGGCTACCGGATTCACATTGTCTGCGCGCACGTCCGCTAGTGCCGAGAAGCCGTAGGTGACGATGCGCCGGTCGCGGATGCGTCCGATGATGTTCTGCACTTCGGGATGATCCACGCACAGCACGGCCAGCCCATAGAACGGCACGTTCTCGACGAACTCGACGAAGGCGTCCTTCACCGCGTCGAAGTTGCCATAATGTTCGAGATGCTCCGGATCGATGTTCGTGACGACCGCAATCGTGCCGTCGAGCCGAAGAAAGCTGCCGTCGCTCTCGTCGGCCTCGATCACCCACCAATCGCTCTTCCCCAGGCGGGCGTTGGAACCGTAGCGGTTGATGATGCCGCCGTTGATCACGGTCGGATCGAGCCCCCCGCTGTCGAGCATCGCGGCGATCATCGAGGTCGTCGTGGTCTTACCGTGAGTACCCGCGACCGCGATCGTCTTCTGCATCCGCATTAGCTCAGCGAGCATCTCCGCGCGCCGGACGCGTGGAAGACGCCGCTCAGCAGCGGCTTGGATCTCCGGGTTGCCCTCTTTGATGGCCGACGAGCAGACTACGACTGCAGCATCGCCGAGATTGTCCGCGGAATGCCCGATGGCGACGGGAATGCCTTCCTTGCGTAGCTTTTCGACGACGTAGCTGTCGGCGACGTCCGAGCCCTGCACCTTATAGCCGAGCTGGTGCATCACCTCGGCGATGCCAGACATGCCGATGCCGCCGATGCCGACGAAGTGGATCGTGCCGATGTCGGTTCCGAGCGCCTTCATCATGCGGGCGCCGCTCCTGCCGGGACGGGCCGCGCGCGGGGCGCAAGAGCCGGTCCGACCGCGACGGGCGAGACTTTGTTGGCGATGCGCTCGACGAGATCGGCCAGATCGCGCGCGGCATGGGGCCGGCCCACCGACAGTGCCCGCGCCGCGGCATTGTTGAGCGCAACGGGGTCCATCGCCAGCGCCTCGATCTGACGTGCGAGGACGTCCGGAGTGAAATCCGCCTCCTGGATCGCGCGCGCTCCGCCGGCTTTCACCATCTCGCGCGCATTGGCGGTCTGATGGTCGTCCGTCGCGGCGGCGAACGGGATGAGGATTGCCGGGCGACCCGCCGCGGTCAGCTCGGCAACTGTTGAGGCGCCTGCGCGGCCGATCATCAGGTGACAGTCGGCGAGCTTCGCATCCATGTCCTCGATGTAGGTCATCAGCTCGGCCGGAATGCCGAGCTCGGCATATTGGGCGCGGACACGTTCGATGTCCTCAGGCCGACATTGCTGCACAACCTGAAGGCGGCGACGCAGCTGGGGCGCAAGCATTCCGAGGCCAGCCGGCACGACCTTGCTGAGCACGCTAGCGCCCTGGCTTCCACCAGTCACCAAAATCTTCAGCGGCGCGATTTCGTCGAACGGTGGGAACGGTAGCTCGCCAAGCCGCGCGATCTCTTCGCGCACCGGATTGCCGATCAAAACCGCCTTGTCGGCATATTTCGGCTTCAGCCGGTCGACCTGGTCGTAAGCGGTCCCGATCGCTTCGGCATCGCCAGCCAGTAAGCGGTTAACGCGTCCCATCACCGCATTCTGCTCGTGAAGAACAGTCGGGATGTGCATCCCGCTAGCCGCAAGCAGCGATGGAAAAGCCGGGTACCCGCCGAACCCGACAACGGCGTCCGGACGATGCTCGCGATAGAGGCGCTTGGCCTCGCCGCGGCCCTTCACCACGGCGCCCGCGGCCTTCAGCCAGCCGATCGGCCCCCCGCCGAGCCTCCCCGCCGGCAGGATGTGCACCGGCACGTCCGTGAACAGGCCGGGAAAACGCGCGCCGCGCTCATCGGTGATCAGCAGCACGCCATGCTTTCTGCTCTTCAGTTCCGCCGCGAGCGCATGGGCCGGAATCATGTGCCCGCCGGTTCCTCCGGCGGCCAGCACAAAGTTCATGTCGTCAGCTGCTCCCCGCTCCATTTCACCACGTACGGTGAACGCGTGAGATAGGGGTTCCGGCGCGTGAAGGCGAGCAGCAAGCCCAT
>DASUCP010000261.1:0-7794 GCA_036275975.1 Sphingomicrobium sp. | reverse complement strand
CCCGCTCGACTGGGAGGATTTCGACCTCCTCCGCACCGCCGGCAACCAGGCGGCGAGCTCGCTCGCCGAGGCGATGAGCCAGGAGGCGCTGGCAAACGCCCAACGGTTCGAGGAATTCAACCGCCGCTTCGCCTTCATCCTTCACGACATCAAGAATCTGGTGAGTCAGCTCTCGCTCGTCGCTCGGAATGCGGAACGGCACGCCGACAATCCCGAGTTCCGAGCGGACATGGTGGCGACACTGCAGGCGTCGGTGGGCAAGATGAATGACCTGCTTGCCCGGCTCGCGCCGCATTCGGGCTCGCGCGTGCAGCGGATCGAGGCGCAGTCGCTGCGCCCGATCCTCGCCGACGCGATCGCCACGAAACGCCGCGACCGCGAAGTGCAGCTGCTGGGGGACGCAAGCCTATCGGCGATGGTCGACGCGGGCGCGCTCGAGCAGGCGGTCGGCCATCTTCTTCAGAATGCTCTGGACGCCAGCAGCGCGACGCCGGTCACGGTCCGTGTTGACGGCGACGAACGGACTGTAACCGTCAGCATCAGCGACAAAGGGGTCGGCATGGACGGCGATTTCATTCGCAATCGCCTGTTCCAGCCCTTCGCCTCCACCAAGGCAGGCGGGTTCGGAATCGGTGCGTTCGAGGCCCGTTCGCTGATCACGGCGATGGCCGGGCGTCTCGGCGTAGACAGCCGCCCGGGCCAGGGCACCACCTTCACCATCACGCTTCCCGCCGCCGAGCGGGACAGCGAACCGCAACGGAAACGCGCATGACCGATACCAAAGACCTCAAGGTGCTTCTCGTCGTCGAGGATGACGAAGGCCTGCAGCGCCAGCTCAAATGGGCTTACGAAGGCTATGAGGTGATCTGTGCGGGAGATCGCCAGTCGGCTATAGAAGCCCTGCGCTCGCATGAGCCGGCGGTCGTGACGCTCGACCTCGGGCTCCCCCCGGATCCCGACGGCACCGACGAAGGCTTCGCGGTCCTGCAGGAGATCCTGCGTTTGAAGCCCGATACCAAGGTCATCGTCGCCAGCGGCCATGGTGCGCGGGAGAGTGCGCTCAAGGCCATCGGAATGGGCGCTTATGATTTCTACAAAAAGCCGGTAGACATCGATGACCTCGGCCTGATCGTCGCGCGAGCGCTCCACCTGCATGACATCGAGGAAGAGAACCGCCGCCTCGAGAGCGGCAGCGCGACCACTGTGCTCGGCTCAATCATCACCGCCTCGCCCGAGATGCTGAAGGTCGCCAAGACGATCGAGCGCGTTGCGAGCGCGGACGTCTCCGTCATGCTGCTCGGCGCGAGCGGCACGGGCAAGGAGCTGCTCGCGCGCGCCGTGCACGAGAAAAGCGAGCGCAGGGGCGAGTTCATCGCGATCAACTGCGCGGCAATCCCCGAGAATTTGCTCGAAGCCGAGCTGTTCGGCTACGAGCGCGGTGCATTCACCGGCGCGGTCAAATCGAACGTCGGAAAGATCGAACTCGCGCAAGGCGGCACACTGTTCCTCGACGAGGTCGGTGACATCCCGCTGCCACTCCAGGTCAAGCTGTTGCGCTTCCTCCAGGAACGGGTCATCGAGCGGATCGGAGGACGCCAGCCGATCGCGGTCGACACGCGTATCGTCTGCGCGACGCACCAGGACCTCGAAGCGATGATCGCGGACGGCCGGTTCCGCGAGGACCTCTATTACCGCCTCGCGGAGATCATCGTGAAGATCCCGTCGCTTGCCGAACGCCCGGGAGATGCAGCCTTGCTCGCACGGCACTTCGTCAACCGCTTCGGGCGGGAGCTCAAGACAGGCGTGCAAGCACTATCGGCTGATGCGCTCGCCGCGATCGACGCTTACGCCTGGCCCGGCAACGTCCGCGAGCTAGAGAACCGCATCAAGCGTGCAGTGATCATGGCCGACGGTAAGACCGTCACCGCGGCCGACCTCGACCTCGGCTCGAACGATGAAGAATCGGCGGAGCTGATCAACCTTCGAGCGGCGCGTGAAATCGCCGACCGCCGCGCGATCCGCCAGGCCATGAGCCGCACCGACAACAATATCTCGGGCGCGGCGAAACTTCTCGGGATCAGCCGGCCCACACTCTACGACCTGCTCAAACAATATCGCCTGCAGGCCTAGGGCGCGAGCGCCTCGGCCATCTCGGCGACCTCGAGCCAGCGCATCTCGGCGGCTTCGATGTCGGCGCGATGGCGCGCGATCCGTTCGGTGAGTTGCGCGAAGCGATCGGGATCGCGCGTGTAGAGATCGGGATCGGATAGTGCGTCTTCATCGCGGGCAACCTCGGCTTGGAGGTGCTCGATCTCGCCCGGAAGGCGATCGTAGTCGCGTTGGTCCTTATATGAGAGCTTCTTGTTTCCCGGCGTAGGCCGGGGCCCAGTCTTTTCTTCTTTGACCGCTGCGCGCGTCTGGGCTCCTGCCTTCGCAGGAGCACGAGCAAGCTCGTAACGCTTTCTGATCCAATCCTCGTACCCGCCCGCGACCACATCGACCCTGCCCGAACCATCGAGTCCGAGCGTGATCGTCACGGTCCGATCGAGGAAATCTCGGTCATGGCTGACGATCAGCACTGTGCCGTCGTAATCGGCGATCACCTCCTGCAAGAGGTCGAGGGTCTCGAGATCGAGGTCGTTGGTCGGCTCGTCGAGCACCAACAGGTTCGCGTGCCGTGCGAATTCGCGAGCGAGAAGCAGCCGCGAACGTTCGCCACCGGAGAGCGAACCGACTGGCGCGTCGGCAAGTGCTGGGTCGAACAGGAATTCCTTCAGATAGCCTTTGATGTGCTTCTTCGAACCCCGCACCTCGATCCAGTCCCCGCCGTTTGCGAGGATGTCGCGTACTCGGCGCGACGCCTCCATCAGCTTGCGTTGCTGGTCGATGACGATTCCGCTCAGCGTCTTCGCCTGCGTGACGGTGCCGCGGTCGGGCTGAAGCTCGCCCGTCAGCAGCTTTAGAAGCGTTGTCTTTCCCGCGCCGTTCGGCCCGACGAGTCCGATCCGGTCTCCGCGCTGAATGCGCAGGCTAAAGTCGCGGATGATCTCGCGGTCGCCAAAGCTCTTCGACACATGATCGGCCTCAATCACGGTCTTCGAGCGCACGTCATCCTTGGCGAGCGCGAGCTTGGCAGTCCCAGCCGAGCCCAACATCGCCGCACGCTGCGCGCGCAAGTCGTGAAGCTTCGCCAGGCGGCCTTGGTTACGTCGTCGCCGTGCTGTGACTCCGCGCTGCAACCAATGGAACTCGATTTTGAGCTTGGCATCGAGCTTCTCCGCCGCGCGCGCCTCCTCTTCGTAGACGCGCTCGGTCCAGGCCTCGAAGCCGCCGAAGCCGATCTCGGCCCGCCGCAAATGCCCGCGATCGAGCCAGATGCAGCTGCGCGTCAGACGCGTGAGGAACGTCCGGTCGTGGCTGATGACGATGAATGCGCCGGAAAAGCGCTTCAGCCATTCCTCCAGCCATTCGATGGCCGCGAGGTCGAGATGGTTCGTCGGCTCGTCCAGCAGCAAGACATCCGGATTCTGCGCAAGCGCTCGAGTGATTGCCGCGCGCCGGCGTTCGCCACCGCTCGCCGTTGCCGTGGGACGCGACAGGTCAATCCCTAGCTGATCGGCAATCGCCGCTGCCTCGTGCGCCTCAGGCGCATCCTTGCCGTGCAGCACCCATTCCTGCAGCGTCGCGAAACCATCCATCTTCGGATCCTGCTCGAGGAGGACTACGTGGCTGCCAGGGACGATCGTCCGCTTACCCTCATCGGGGTCGATCACCCCTGCGAGGCACTTCAGCAGGGTGGTCTTACCCGCACCATTCCGGCCGATCAGCGCCAAGCGGTCCCGCTCGCCGACGTAAATGTCGAGACCACGGAACAGCCATCCTTCTCCCTGGATGAGTCCGAGGTTTTCGTACGAGAGGGTCGGTGCAGCCATCGCGCAAGGGCACTAGCGAAAGCCGTCAGCGGCCTGAACCCCTTAGGGCCTGTGGCATTTCGGCCACGCTCTCGTCACCCTGAACGCGGCCGTGCAACGGCATTCATTACGCATTCAATGCCTGCCGCTAAAAAGCGCAGGACGAAAAGAGTCGTGTGATGATCTATTTGCGTACCCTTCTCCTGACGGTCGCGCTTGCGACGGGCCTCTGCAGCGCTCCGGCGCTCGCGGAAAGGCCACAGCATGACCGCGGCCAGCCACGCATGAATCAACAGGACAATAATGGTCCGCGTCGGGAGCAGGAGCGCGCGTTCGAAGCGACGCGTGAGGGACGCTCGATGCCGCTTCCGCAACTCGAGCGCCGGGTCATGCCGCTGATGCCTGGAGCCGACTATCTCGGCCCGGAGCTTAACGGCGGCACCTATCGCCTGAAGTTCATGCAGAACGGACGCGTGATCTGGGTCGACGTGGACGCCCAGACGGGACGCATCATCCGGCGTTCCCGCCCTTAGTATCGCGGTTGGCGCGGATTGACTTTTCTCCCGCCGCTCCCAGTTGTTCCGGATAAGCAACCTCTCGCCGCAACACGGGTTGACGGCGCGAAGATGAACAGCTCCGGGGAGCAGCAATGCGCGTTCTGATCGTCGAAGACGAACCCAATCTCGGCCGCCAGCTGCGTTCGACCCTCGAGGGCGCGGGCTATGCCGTGGACCTCGCGACGGACGGCGAGGACGGTCACTATCTCGGCTCGACCGAAAGCTACGATGCGGTCATACTCGATCTGGGCCTGCCCGAGATCGACGGCCTGACCGTGCTCGATCGCTGGCGCAAGGAAGGCCGCAAGATGCCCGTTCTCGTCCTCACTGCGCGGGACAGCTGGTCAGACAAGGTCGCCGGTCTTGATGCGGGCGCCGACGACTATCTTGCCAAGCCGTTCCAGACCGAAGAGCTGATCGCTCGGCTTCGCGCGCTGATCCGCCGGTCCTCGGGTAATGCGTCGAGCGAGCTGATCGCCGGAGACATCCGGCTCGATACCCGCTCGGGCAAGGTCACCAAAGGGGGCGAGCCGGTGAAGCTGACGGCGCAAGAATACAAGCTTCTCTCCTACCTCATGCACCACAAGGGCAAGGTAGTCAGCCGAACCGAGCTCATCGAGCACATCTACGACCAGGACTTCGACCGCGATTCGAACACGATCGAGGTGTTCGTCACGCGCATTCGAAAGAAGCTCGGCGCGGACGTCATCACGACGATTCGCGGCCTCGGCTACAGCCTGGAGGAACCGGTTAGTTGAAGCAGGACGCCGCCCCCGTAACGGCGGCGGCCGAGGAATCCCCGCCGGCGACGCTGTGGCACGACCGCCGCCGAACCGGCTCGCTCAGCCGGCGCATGATCGGCATTGCCGCGGTTTGGATCGTGGCGCTCCTCCTCATTGGCGGATTCGCGCTCGACCGGGTTTTGTCGCGCACGATCGTCGAGAATTTCGACGCGCAGCTTGAGACGATTCTCAAGGGCATGCTCGGCGCAGCCGAAATCGGCCCGGCCGGCGAGGTTCGATTCAGCAGGGCACTGGCCGATCAGCGCTTCGTCGAAGCCTATTCCGGGCTTTATTATCAGGTGACCGCGAAGGGCGTGAGCCCGCTGAAAGCCAGTCCCGACCAGGTCTTCCCGTCACGTTCCTTGTGGGATCGCCGGCTGCGCGTCGACCAAGGCCACACCGACCTCCAGCCGCATTTTTATGACAGCAACGAATTTTCAGCCCCCGGACACGCCGAGCCGCTGCGCATCATCGAGCAGGACGCGATACTCCCGGGATCACCGGTTCGCTGGCGCTTCCAGATAGCGGAGTCGCGGGAGAGCATCGACGACCAGATCCATCACCTACGCTCGACCTTGTTCTGGAGCTTTACCGCGCTCGGCGTCGGCCTTCTCATTCTCGCGGCACTCCAGACTTTCTATGGTCTGTGGCCACTCCGCCGCGTCCGTCTTGAGGTCGCATCGATCCGTTCGGGCGAGAAGACTCGGATCAGCCAGGACTTTCCCGCGGAAATCCGGCCGCTGACGGAGGAAATTAACCTGCTGCTCGCGCACAGCGAGGAACAGGCCGAGGAGGCACGACGGCACGCGGGCAATCTTGCGCATGCGCTCAAGACTCCGCTGACCGTCATTACCAATGCGGCGACGGCCGATGCACCGGACCTCGACGACACGGTCATCCGCGAAGCCACGGTGATGCGTCGCCAGGTGGATCACCATCTCGCTCGAGCGCGTGCGATCGGCAGGCGCGCCATCCCGCACGCACGCACTCGTGCGTGGGAAAGCGTTGAGGCGGTGCAGCGCGCCGTCGAGCGCCTGCACGGCGACGTGACGATCGACATCGCCGGCGATCATCAGGCGCAGGTTCGCGTGGAGCGCCAGGATGTCGACGAAATGCTCGGCAACCTTGTTGAGAACGCAGCGAAGTATGGCGGCGGCCGCGTCTTCGTGACAGTCGAGCCTAACGGCGAGATGACGGACATCCTCATCGAGGACGATGGACCGGGCATTCCGGAAGAACGCCGTGGAGAGCTGTTCACTCGAGGCGTGCGCCTCGACACGACCGGCAAGCCGGGCACTGGCCTCGGCCTTGCCATCGTTCGCGACGTCGCCGAAATCTACGGCGGACGCATCAGCCTCGAAGAGAGCGAGGATCTCGGCGGATTGCTGGTCCGTTTAAGCCTGCCCGCCGGTTAGCCGGTCGTCGCATTCCAGCCATTCGTCGAAAATCCTTGCGACTTTGCAGCGACTTAGGGCATGTGCGCCGCAATCTTCCGGAGGGGTGATTTCCCATGAATTTCAAAGTGTTCGCGCTCGCCACGGCGAGTCTTCTGACATTTTCGGTGCCGGCTGCAGCGCAGCCAGGCAAGCCGGTTTATGGCGACTGGGGTTACGCCACCTCGGCGATGGACAAGTCCGTCAAGCCGGGTGACGACTTCTGGGAATATGTGAACGGCACCTGGGACAAGAACACTCAGATCGCCGCCGACCGTGCCTCGGCAGGCCCGTTCGTTACCCTCTCGGATCAAGCTGAGAAGGACGTCCGCCAGATCGTCGAGCGGGAAGCGAGCAACCCTGACGGTCATCTCGGCCAGCAGATCGGCGATTATTATTCGAGCTTCATGGACACGACCGCCATCGAGGCCGCAGGCACCGCGCCGCTGAAGCCGTATCTCGCGGAGATCAACGGCGCGAAGACGAAGGCCCGGCTGGTGTCGCTCTTCATCAAACCCGGGTTCGCGAGCCCGGTCGATGTGGGAATCGACGCAGACTTCAAGGCTCCCGACAAATATGCCGTCTTCGCCAGCCAGGCGCGCCTCGGAATGCCGAGCCGTGAATATTACCTGCAAGACAATGCGAAGATGAAGGCGCACCGCGCCGCGTATCGCGATTACATCATCACGATCGAAAAGCTCGCCGGCCTGCCCGGCGGCGCTGCAGCCGCGGACCGCATCATCGCGCTCGAGACGGCGCTGTCGAAGGCGCAGTGGCCGGCCGCCGACCGTCGCGACATCGACAAGATTTACAACCCGATGAGCCGCGCGCAGCTGATCAAGCTGGCGCCGCAGTTCAACTGGAACGCGTCGCTCGCCGAGGCGGGTCTCGGCTCGGCTAAGCAGGTCATCGTCACCGAGCCGTCGGCGGTTGCCGGCGCGGGCAAGATCTTCGCGTCGACTCCGTTGTCGACGTGGAAGGAATGGCTGGCGTTCCGCTTCGTTTCGGATCACGCGACCGTGCTTCCGAAAGCTTTCGATGACGCGCGTTTCACCTTCTACTCGAAGGAACTCAGCGGCGTTCAGGAGCAGCGGGAGCGCTGGAAGCGCGG
>DASUCP010000260.1:0-10743 GCA_036275975.1 Sphingomicrobium sp. | reverse complement strand
CTTCATCGGACGCCCCCACACGAGAGGATGCGACGATGGAGCAAAGGGAGGCCCGCGGCAAGCCGCTACGTCACGCTGCGCGCATCCTGAGTTCGCCGCCGGAAAGACAAAACGCTGTCCTACAGCGGGCGGACTGTGCCTTAAGCTCGCGGATGCGGCCGAGGCCTGATTCCACCATCGATCGTTCCGGCGAAATCCTACGAAGTGGAGGAAGTGGAAGGAGCCCCGTTTTCACTCCCCCTCGCGCGCGTACGCGTAGGACCGCTGCGTTTGCTGCGTTTCATTGGGAACATTCGCGCTTCGCGCGCGCGCGTGTACTGCCAACTTTGCCAACTTCGGCGGGTGCAGCCCGCGCTACAGGAACTTGCCGACGGCCCCCATGATGCCGCCGCCGTCCTGCTGGAGCAGCTGCGCGAACTGGCCGAGCGCGCCTTCGCCGCCGATGTGGCCGACGATCTCGCTCAGCTTGTCCTGTGGGAGCCCGGTCTGCTGCGCCGCGGTCGTGATCGTGTCGCCCGGCTGCGGATGCGCCTGGCCGAGCGCGGCGACGGCTTGCTCGACCTGCTCGGGAGTAAGGCCGACCTTCGCGGCGAGGTTGTCGATCGTGGGGTTGTTCGACAGCTGGCCGAGGATTCCGTCCAACAGGCTCATCGCGCTTCTCCTTCGCGTCTCGCGGAAAAACGGCCGTACTCCTTATTGCCGGGCCGGAGAAGGTGAACGGCGTTTGATCAGGACTCTCCCCGATGGCGCTCAGGGCCGTTTTGTAATCCTCCTGCCATCCGCTGTTCGCGGGCGACGGCCTATGCCGTGGCTCCCCCAGCCGAAGGGAGGAGAGAATGAAGAAACTGATGTTCGCCTTGTGCGCGTTCAGCCTGCTCGCCGGGTCGGGCCCGTCGCTCGCAAAAGCGCCGCAGTGCCGGGATAAATCGGGCAAGTTCATCAAATGCCCGCCGAAGCCGGCCAAGCCCAAGCAGTGCCGCGACAAGAACGGCAAGTTCATCAAGTGCAAGTGAGGCAGGGCTAGTCCGGCGAAGAGGGCGGCCACGACGAGAGGTAGGCCGCCCAATACGCCAAGGGCACGCGCCTCGGGGGGTTGGAGGCTGAGTGCAAGGCGCGGCAACCCGCGTTGACGGCTTTGGTTCCTACGGCTGTTTAGGCAATTAACGGCCCGGCACAGGGGCTACCTGGCACCGGGCCGGCGACACGCAGGGGCAATCCACGAGTCGCGCGGACGAAATGAAACACAGCGAATCTCGACGCAAGAAGGTTCGCCGTGACTGCTGCCCCTCTGCAGATGAATGAAGCTCCCTCAGCGCGCCTTCTTTTCGAGGTGCAGATAGGCCGGATCGCGCGACCCTGACGGAGCGCCCGACGAAGTAGGGCGAAAGAGCGGGCCGGAGGCGAGTGCTCCGGCCCGCAACTCGCTTCAGGCGTCCTGGTCAGACAGCACTTTGGCCAAGGCTGCGCGGCGGACGCGCTGACGGCGCTTCGCAGCACCAAACATCGCGGCCTTGCCGAGGGTGGAGATGCCTTCGTCCTCATCTTCCTCGGGCTCGAAGCCTTCGCCCTCGTCCTCCTCACCGCGCTCACTCAGGAGCTTGGCGAGCATCGCGCGGCGCAAGCGGCGGCGGCGCCCGACCTTCTTGGCGAGGAGGAACTTGACCAGCTTCTGGTCGTCGCCCGTGTCGTCGAGTTCGGTGCCGTCGACATCCTCGTCCAGATCCTCGTCGTCGCCGCGCTCGCTGATCAACTTGGCGAGCATGAGCCGGCGAAGCTTGGCGCGGCGAACCATCCTGCGGGCGAGCAGGAACTTGACCAGGCGGTGGTCGTCACTGTCGCCGTCTTCATCGAAATCTTCGCCCTCATCCTCGCCGCGCTCGCGGGCCATCTTCGCGACCAGCAAACGGCGCAGGCGCCGACGGCGAACCGCGCCGCCAATGAGGATCTTGGCCAGACGGTGATCGTCACTGCCGCCCTCTTCATCCTCGAAGTCCTCGTCCGAATCCGTCTCTTCCGAACGGCTGTCGCGGATCAGCTTGGCGAGGAGCAAACGGCGCAAGCGGTTGCGTCGAGCGCGCCGGCCGATGAGCAACTTGACCAGCCCTTCGTTGTCGCCGCCGCCGAAAACGGCGGGATCGTCATAGGTTGTGGCAGGCATTGAATTGTCCTTCCATGTTGCGGGCTCTTGCGCCCGGATGGCGCGTCAGGGGACAGCCGCCGCGCCGCGCGGCTTGATGACAGGCCGCTGCTCGTTACTTCGCGGCGTGGATGATCAGCGTGTCGATGACGCTGCGATCGAGCGTGTCGCCCTTGACCAGATCCTTGGCCTTGCTTTGCTCGATCAGGCTTTGGAGAAGGGCTCCGCTGATCTCGCCATCTTCTTTACTTTCGGGCCCATCGCTGTCCGCGTCCTCACCGAGCACAAACTCGATTCCCGCCTCGAAGGCCTGTTCGACGAGCCGCCGCACGGGCATCGCGGACGTCGTTCCGGCGAGCTTCGTCTTCTCATCGGCCGACAGCGAGCGGCGAACCCCCGTCGGATCGACGCTTTCGACCGTGACGATCTTGCCGCTGCCGGTGTCGACCGTGAAAGCGTAAATGCCGCCTGGCGTCTTGCTCGGCACCGGCGGCTTCGCCTTTTTCGCTCCAGGAGCGGATTTCGGTGCGGGAGTCGTGGGTTCGTCGATCTGGGGCATTGCTCACCTCGACTGCTGGGCGGGAGGAACAGGACGCACCCTCATGAGGGGGGCCGCTGGAGCCAGGAGCGCCGGCGTGAACCCGGCGATCTCAAGGGACGAAATCCAGCTGCCGAAGCTTCTCCAGCGGCCAGGAGCGGGCCGAGAGAGAGCGCCGCACCCGAACCGCGCCATAGGCTTGCGCGGGGGTCACAAACAGTTGGGAAAATTCCGAGACTCGCTTCGGGTAAAACCCTGTCAGGGTGCGAGCGTCTGGCGCGCGGGCGGCGGTCCCGGCTTCGTCCGATTGCCCTGCTGGACTCGTCCACGGCGTCGAGAATCTTCGATCTGCCGCCACAGGTTCAGGCTTTTGTCGTCCATGTCAGCGCTGGGCAACGTCGCCTGGTAAACTCTGTTCCGAACAAGCTTCGGAATGCTGCCATTTTTGGTGTGGCCTTGCACCGAGGAAATTAATTTTCGTGAACCATTTCTCCACACCCGCCGCTAACCGAGCCTGAGTAAATTCGAGATTGTCAGCGCTGCCCTCCCGCGAGCTCTTGGGTGGCACTGTCGAGTGAAAAGGCCCTGCCGCCGTCCTTCCAGACAATCCCCTTGCCTCGACGGCGGCGGGCTTCCTCACCGGAACAGCCCAATCAGCTCCAGCACAGCAAAGCCGCCGAGGCCCGCGCGTTGCACCTTGCGGCCGCGGAACGGCATCAGCAGTAGCGGCGCTGCGATCCGTATCGTCATCCAAGCTTCGCGCAGGCCATATTCATGGATGTCGTCAAGGAGCGCCCTCGAGACGGCCCCAACCACGGGCGGAACGGCCAGCATGGCAAGAATCAGCACCCGGTGCTTGAGGTAATGGTCCTCGAGCGACAGCTCCGGTTCTTTCTCCTCGCCGGGGAACATGGCGCGGCTGACGAAGACGTAAGGCAGCGCAATCCCGGCTGCCGCCAGCATCTGCCAACCACTCACGCCGGCGTCGTGCCTCGTCTGCCAAGTCGTCAGCCAGACGTTCATTCCGCCTAGAAGGACGATGCAGGCGAGCAGCGGCGGACAAGTCCCGACTTCAATTCGCTCCGAGTCGCGCCACATGTCGGCGAAACCGATCGCGACATTGGCGACGGCGATGCCGAGCAGGAGTCCGTAGAAGCTGAAGAGATAATCGAATGGTCCCACTGACCGTCCCCCGCGGACCGCGACGGGTGCAGGCTAGCACAAGCGCCGGCTTCACTCGCGGTTCAAGTTGGCAGACGCTATGTCGGGTTCTCACGCGACGCAGACTCGACGAGCAGCTTGGCCGCCTACCGCCTCCCCTCCCCGTACGATCGGCCGCCGTTGCGGCGCCGAGCCTCCGGGCTGGCGCTGGCGCTGGCGGTCAATCTCGGGCTCCTTCTGGTGCTGCTCGGAATCGGCAAGTTCGCACCCGTAGCTCAGAAAGCCTCGCGAGCGCTGGTGGTCGACCTGATGCCCGAATCCCAGAGGTCGGAGGCTCCGGCGAAAACCGAGACGGCTCACAAATCCGCGAGGCAGGTGGAGGCCAAGCAACAGCTTAAGCCCCCACCCATCGTGCTGCCCGCAAAACCCACGATCGCAGCGCCTCAGCCGGACAAATCGCCCTCGTTCATCGAAATGAGCCATGACGAGCTCGCGGCCGCGGACATTTCAAACCTGCCAAAGGCGGGAGACGGCGAAGGCGACAGTGAAGTGGTCGGCCACGGCCCCAACGGCGAGGTGCTCTACGCCGCCGAATGGGCGCGCGAGCCGACCGATGCGGAGCTTGGCGGTTATCTGCCGCGCAACGCTCCCGACGGCTGGGGCCTGATCGCGTGCAAAACGATCCCCAACGATCGTGTCGAGGATTGCATCGAACTCGGACAGGATCCGCCCGGCTCGCACCTCGCGAGCGCGGTGAGGCAGGCGGCCTGGCAGTTCCGGGTACGCCCGCCGCGCAAAAACGGGCGTGAACTGGTCGGTTCGTGGGTGCAGATCCGCATCGATTACGAGCACATTCGCAGCTGAGCGCGTTTAGAGCTTGTCGGTTTTTCGCTGGAGCATGAAGTCGGCGCCGTCGGACCTGCGCTTGCCCTTGTGCTTCAGCCGCGCCTCATACTGATCGGCAAGTTCCTCGAGCGACCGCCGCATCTGTTCGTCAGTGAGCATGCTCGCCAGACGGCGGCAGCGCTCGATTTGCTCTTCCAAATGGTCTTCGTCCACCATGGGTCACCGTTCGCAATTACGCGACAGCTCCCACGCCCTTGGACCACCAACGTTGTTTTTCCACGTGCGTTCCGCGCTATCCCTGAGGAACCCGTTCCGCCTTGGCGAGGACGTTCTTCACGTCATTGCTGGGTATCGCGAAGCCAATGCCCACGCTTCCCGCGGACATTTCGCTCTGGCTCGGGCTGAACAAGGCCGAGTTGATACCGATTATGTTGCCGTGGAGGTCGATCAGCGGCCCGCCCGAATTCCCGGGGTTGATCGGCGCATCGGTCTGGAGAAAGTGCCTCGAGTCCCCGCGCCCAAGGGGCCGGTCGGTAGCGCTGATGATCCCGCTGGTGACCGTCTGGCCGAGGTTGAAGGGGTTACCGATCGCGACGACATAGTCGCCGACCTGAAGCTTCGAGCTATCGCCGAGGTGCAGCGCCGGTAGATGTTTCGCGCCGATCCGCAGGACGGCGATGTCAAGATCGGGGGCAAGCGCAACTGGGTCTGCCGGGAACTTGCGTCCGTCCTTGAGGCCGACTTCCACCGCCCTCGCATTCTGGACGACGTGGAAGTTGGTGATGACGAGACCGCGGTCGCCGTCGACGATCACTCCAGAGCCCGCCGCCATCGTCGGCTGGAGCGCGGCATCGGGAATGCCGAAATACCGGCGGAAAAATGGGTCCTGCAGCAATGGATTCTGCTCAGCCGGGGATGCCTGGAGGGTGGCGATGTTGACCACCGCCGGCGCTGTTTTCGCGACCAGCGGAGAAAGGCTCTGTTCGGCCGGCCCGGCGATTTCGCGTGGTCCCGAGGGGTCCTGACCTGCGACCGGCAGCATCCGCGCGACCACACCGCCCATGACGGCGGCGATCACCATGAAGACGAACAGCAGCAGGAAAGGGAATCGCGGGCTGGAGCGATGCGGCTCGGCCATGTGCTTGACTTATCCTTCGACGATTTCACCTTCGGGTGCGCCCCTGCCGAGCTTGTCGGGCAGCCGCTCTCCCGCGGGAGTGAACGCAAGGCTCACGGAATTGATGCAATAGCGCTCGCCGGTTGGCGGAGGGCCGTCGGGAAAGACGTGGCCCTGGTGCGACCCGCAGCGTGCGCAGACGATCTCCGTGCGTATCATTCCGTAACTCGTGTCGCGGATGGTCCTGAGGTGACCGTCGGCAAAGGGCTGGGTGAAGCTCGGCCAGCCCGTGCCGCTCTCGAACTTGGTGCCGCCGTGGAAGAGCGGAAGCCCGCAGAGCCGGCAGGTGAAGACTCCCGGGCGCTTTTCGTTCAGGAAGACGCCACAGAACGGCGCCTCGGTGCCGTGCTCGAGGAGAACGTGCTTTTCCTCGTCGTCGAGATCGCCGACGAGTTCACGGAACTGTTCGTCCGTTGGAGGAGTCAGGTCGAAGGTGGTGGTGTCGGCGGCGAGATCCTGGGGCATGGTCCGGTCCTTCCTGGCTGTCGCGGCCCTTATCATGGGAACTGCTGCTGCGCAGCCTGCCGCGGAGCCGGTGGAGACACGGGCACAGGCCATCGCGGAAGATGCGGCGCAATATGCCGCGCAGTTCAAGGTCACGCTCGATGAGGCGGAGCGCCGGCTGCAAGCCCAGCAGGCGAGCGATGGCACCACATATGCGATTGCTCGCGAGTTCGCTAAACGGCTTGCCGGCATCTCGATCGACAACGGACCAGACTACCGGATCGTGGTGCTTCTGACGGGATCGGAGCCGGTCCCGGATCGAACCGCGGCCGGGATACCGATCGTCTTCCGTACCGGAGCAAAGGCGACGCAAGCCGAAGCCCTCGCCGCAATGCGCAAGCACCTGATCGACGTCAGGCGCGAGCTGTCCCGCGCACGCGGTGCGGGTTACGACCAGCGGACGGGCGAGGTTGTCCTGCTGGTCACTCCAGCGGACGCCCAGCGCTTCGGAGTGGATGCGATCCGCGCACGCGCCGAGCAGGTTAGCGGCGTGCCGGTGCGGATCGTGGTCAACGAACTCATTGAGTCCAACATGAGCATCGATGGCGGCGGACGCGTCGAAGGCCTCAACGTGCAGACCAACCGCCGCAACCGCTGCACGAGCGGCTTCGTCGTGACGAATGGCGAGATCAACGCGATCACTACCGCGGCGCACTGCCCCGACCAGCTGACGTATATCGACCGAGACGGGAACGGCAGCCCGACGTTGCCGCTGATCGGATCATGGGGACTCGCTTATCGCGACGTGCAGCTCAACGGCAGCGCGGATTCGCGCGATCCCTTGTTCTACGCCAACCGCGGCGCGGGATCGCTGCGGCAGGTGCAGACGTGGCGCAGCGTTGCGAGCACGCGCGCGGGCGAGTTCGTGTGCCATTATGGCGAGAGCTCGGGCTACAGCTGCGCGACAGTCGAGCTTATCGACTATGCGCCCCCGGGCGACTTGTGTGGCGGGCCCTGCTCACCGACCTGGGTGACGGTCAAAGGGCCGGCCTGCGTACCGGGAGATAGCGGAGGGCCGGTGTTCAGCGGCGATGTCGCGTTCGGCATCGCCAAGGGCATCAACCGGACCGACGCAGGCCGCTGCCTCTTCTATTATTATATGTCGACGGATTATTTGCCGCCCCCGTGGCGGCTGCTGACGATCGGCGACGTTACGCCGACTCGACGAGATCGCCCCTGAGCTGACCGGAGCCGGGGACTGGCTCCGCGGCGTCGTTGCCGAGCTTCACGATCTGGTTCTGCTCGTTCACATGGACGACCTTGGGCTGAAGTGCACGCGCCTCGGCGTCGCTCATCATGCCGTAGCTGATGATGATGACCAGATCGCCAGGATGGACGAGGTGAGCGGCCGCGCCATTAATTCCGATGACTCCGCTGCCGCGCTCGCCGGGGATGACGTACGTCTCGATCCTCGCGCCGTTGGTGATGTCGACAATGGCGACCTGCTCGCCTTCGAGGAGGTCGGCGGCCTCCATCAACGCGGAGTCGAGCGTGACCGAGCCCACATAGTCGAGGTCGGCCTGTGTCACCGTCGCGCGATGGATCTTCGATTTCATCATGACCCGCATCATCGAACCGGCAGCTCCTTTGCCATCCGCTCATCGATGCGGAGCGGCGGCCCGCAGTAGATTTGCATCCATTCGTCGAGAATCAATGTTGCGCCGCAATATCGCACTTGCAGCACGTGGTGCAAATTCCCAATTTTGCGACGCAAGGCGGCGGATTTTCCGAACATTCCGAGCTGGCTTCGCCGGTAAGGCGTTGGAAGTAAGCACTTTTCGGGTTTGGCACGGCTCTTGCTCAGTAACAGGCACAAGCTTTTGCCAATTGGAGTGAACAATGGAAGCGCAAGAGAATCAGGTCGCCCTGCCCCTTCGGTCGCACACGATTTTGGGCGTCTGCGAAGCGATCGGCGAGGATTTCGGGTTCAACCCGACTTTCCTCAGGATCCCGCTTGCTGCTTCCGTGATCTGGAACCCGGTGATCGCGCTCAGTACCTATTTTGGGCTTGGCGTTATCGTGCTCGCGTCGCGTCTGCTCTTCCCGAAAGCGAAGGATGTCGAGGTTGCTAAGGCTGAGCCGGTGACGGCGAACGAGCAGCGCGAACTGGCGAAGGCCGCTTAATAGTCGCCGCGGGCTTCCGCCCTCGCCTCAAGCAAATCGAACAAGGCGCGGTGCTGCAGCAGCAATTGCTCACCGCCGAAAGCCAGCGCGCGCTGACTTCCCGGGCTCTGAGCTGCATGCTCGACGATGGCGACGACCGATGATTCGTCGGGGAGCGAGGGCGCCGGCGCATCGCTGGATCCGCGCGCTGCGGCACGGTCCAGCAGTCGGCGAATCGGCCACCAATCGCCGACCAATGCGGTCGCAGCGCCGATCGCACAGCCGTCTCGCTCGGATGTGGCGAGCGTCTCGAGCGCATGTCTTGCAGCAACGAGGCTCGCCTCGGTCTCCGCAGCGCCGGGGGTACTCGGCAGAGGGCCGACCGCCGATGTGAGGCGAACGAGGTACAGCCGCTCACGCTCGAATCCGTCGGAAGCGCGGCCGAGCCAATCGTGCACAGGCCCCTTTGGGCAGCGCTGAAGCGCGATCTCGATCAATCCAGGATAATGGCCGTGAAGGCTGCACAACAGGTGTACGGCATCGGCGAGGTCACGGCCAGAGTGCGGACCTGCGGCCTCGAGCAGCGAATTCAGATGCGAATGGCGTGCGCAACCTTCGCTCGCCACACGGGCGAGCTGCGCTTCGGCAACGCTGACCGTTTTGTGGCCGACGGACCGATTGATCGCCATTCGCTTCCCCTTGTCTGCAGCTTTCCAGGCGCGCCTTAGGAGAACGGTCCTAACGCAAGGGCGTAAAGAGGAGGTTTATGACCGGGTAAGCTTTCGGAGACGGAGATTAAGCAAAACGCCGCCCGCACTGGTCGATGCGGACGGCGTCCTCGGTTCCCTTCGTCGGAAGGAACTCTAGTCATCTCTGTAAGCCAGTTCGAAA
Organism: Sphingomicrobium sp.; assembly: GCA_036275975.1. Taxonomy (GTDB): domain Bacteria; phylum Pseudomonadota; class Alphaproteobacteria; order Sphingomonadales; family Sphingomonadaceae; genus Sphingomicrobium. The sequence goes on along the minus strand of DASUCP010000260.1, from coordinate 1,386 downwards.
TTGCCCCAGCGGCGGCCCTTGACCCAGAGCGGGACGAACACGTTCTTCACCGGGATGAACTTGTCCCCCAACTCCATCCGGTAAGTCGCGAGAGTTGCTGGCTTTTCGCTTCCGAGCGCCATCCGCGTCGTATCGTCAATCAGGATCCGTTTGTTGCGGCAGTGCTCGTCGTTCCAGACCGGATCCGGTCCTTGCGGGTGGCTGCGCTCCGAAAGGTGAGTCGGCAGATAGCCGTTGGTGTCGCCGATGGCCGAGCCAATAATCCGCCCGTCCGACGCCTTGGTGCGGTCGAGCACCGGGCGAACGAGACGGTCGGCTGCATCATTGAAGCGAACGTCGTACTGCACCGGGTTCGATCCCTCGACGATCTGGTAATCGCGGTCGAACACGTCCTCCATGCTGATCTCGCCCTCGTCGACTGCGCGCTCGATGGCGGCCTTGATCTGACGGCAAGCATCCTGGGCCTTCAGAATGAACGGCGTGTCGTCGATCTCGGCACCCGAATTGGCGAGCGTGTCCAGCATCGTGTTCGACAGCATCTCGAGGTGCGCTAGGCGCTTCTCCGCGGTCATCAACTCGTTCCCGTTCTCGCGAGCATCGGCGGCAAAGTCGGTGAGGCCGGCCTTCACGCGGTCCACGCTGGTCTGGATCATGCTGGTCGAGTGGGCGATGCCTTCGGTCTGGCGATCGACCATTCCGACGATTTCGCTGACTTCGCGGACGGTATCGCTGATCGTGCTGAAGCCGGACTGCGCCGCGCGGCTGGGGTCCACGCCGGTCTTGATCTCGTTGGTGACGGCGCTCGCCTCGCGGGTGAGTTCACCGATGGTCGAAGCGATCTGGCTGGTCGCCGCACGAGTGTCGTGCGCCAGCTTTTTCACCTCGGCTGCTACGACCGCGAAGCTGCGGCCAGCATCGCCGGCGCGTGCCGCCTCGATGGTCGCGTTGAGCGCGAGCATGTTGGTCTTGCGGGCGATCGTCTCGATGGTCGAGGAGACGGTCTGGACCTGGTTCATCGCCGACGCGAAACCGGCCATGCGCTCGCCGAGTTGGACGATGAGCTCGGTCAGGCCCTTGAAGCCTTCGATCGTGCCTTCGATCGCTTCACGACCTGCGTCGAGCTTGGACTTGGCCTGCTCTGAAAGAAGGCGCGCCTCGTCGGTTGAATCGGACACCCGGGCCTGGTCGCCCATGAGCCGAGTGGTCACTTCCTCGAGCTGGTCGAGCATCTTCAGATGCTCACCGATGCGCTCCGAGACCCCCTGCACGTAACCGGCGACGTCACTGCATTCCATCGACAGCGAACCGCAATCGCGCGCGACTGCGCGGATCGCATTTTCGGTGATTTCCTCGATCCCCTGTGTGGCCATGGAAAGCCCGCTCCCG
>DASUCP010000259.1:0-2081 GCA_036275975.1 Sphingomicrobium sp. | reverse complement strand
AGGAGGAATATTTGGCGGCACGACGGAGGAACTTCGACAAGCTCGATGCCGACCACAATGGCGCGCTGTCGTTCCAGGAATATGCGGTGAAGGGGATCGAGAAGTTCAACGCCGCGGGCGGAAAAAAGGGTTGGCTGTCGGTAGCGGAGTTCGTGGCCACCGCTCCGCCGCCTCCGAAACACAAGACGTGCAGCTGCGGGGCTACCTATGCCTCACGAGCAACGAGCGACGACAGCAGCGATAATTAGGCTGGCTCGCTTACCTTCAGCTGCTTGGTCCATTCGGCAAAGGCGTTCCGGGCCCGATCCGTATAGGCCTTTTTACGGTCGGCGCGTTTCCACCGACCTTCGATTGGCGGCATCAGGCCGAAGTTCACGTTCATCGGTTGGAAGGTCTCGGCGTCAGCCCCGCCCGTGATGTGGCCGAGCAGCGCGCCCAGCGCGGTTTCGACCGGCGGCGAGGGGAGGGCCTCGGCTCGAAGCTCCGCAGCGGCGAAGCGGGCCGCGAGCAGCCCGACTGCGGCGCTTTCGACATAGCCTTCGCAGCCGGTGATCTGTCCGGCGAAACGGATGTTTGGCTTCGACTTCAGGCGAAGCTCGCGGTCGAGCAGGCGCGGCGAGTTGATGAAGCTGTTGCGGTGGATGCCCCCGAGACGCGCAAATTCGGCGTTCTCGAGCCCGGGGATGGTGCGGAAGATTCGCACCTGCTCGCCGTGCTTCAGCTTGGTCTGGAAGCCGACCATGTTCCACAACGTGCCGAGCGCATTGTCCTGGCGGAGCTGGACCACGGCATAAGGCCAGCGGCCCGTGAGCGGATTGTCGAGTCCGACGCCCTTCATTGGTCCATGCCGCAGCGTCTCGGGTCCGCGCTCAGCCATCACCTCGATCGGCATGCACCCTTCGAAATAGGGGGTGTCCTTCTCCCAATCGTGGAAGGGCATCTTTTCGCCGTCGATCAGCGCGGCGACGAAGTCTTCATATTGCGCCTTGTCGAGCGGGCAGTTGATATAATCCTTGCCGCCCCCCTCAGTCGAACCACGATCCCAGCGCGCGGCCATCCAGGCGACGTCCATGTCGACGCTGTCGCGGTGGACGATCGGCGCGATCGCGTCGAAGAAGGCGAGCGCGCCCTCCCCGGTCTCAGCAGCAATGGCTTCGGCGAGCTTCGAGCCGGTGAGAGGTCCTGTCGCGATGATGGTTGGGTGATCCGGAAGGGCGTCGATCCGCTCACGAACGACACTAATCCTGGGGTGCTGTTCGATCGTCCGCGTCACTTCCGCCGCGAAGGCATCGCGGTCGACGGCAAGCGCCGAGCCGGCGGGAACGCGGTGCTTGTCGCCGGCTCGCATGATGAGGGAGCCCAGTGCGCGCATCTCCTGGTGAAGCAAGCCGACGGCATTGTGCTCGGGATCGTCCGAGCGGAAGCTGTTGGAGCAAACCATCTCCGCCAGTCGGTCCGTCTGATGCGCAGGAGTGATCTCGCCGCCGCCGCGCATTTCGCTTAAGCGCACCCGCAAGCCTGCTTCGGCGAGCTGCCACGCAGCCTCGGAACCAGCGAGTCCGCCGCCGATGATGTGGACGTCGAAGGACATGCGGCTCGCAATGACCCCGCGCGGCCATTAAATCCAGCCGCATGCGTATCTTCACGATCGGGTACGAAGGCACGACTGTACCGGAGTTCATTGCGGCGCTTCAGAAGGCGCGCGTCGAGCGGGTGCTTGACGTGCGTGCACTACCGCTGTCGCGGCGGCCAGGCTTCTCGAAATCACCTCTCAAAACCGCGCTTGAGGAGGTCGGCATCGAATATTTGCATCTGAAAGCACTTGGCACTCCGAGCGAAGGGCGCACTGCGGCGCGCGCAGGGCGTCACGCCGAGATGGCGCGGATATATGCAGGGCAGCTCGAGCTTCCCGAGGCGATCGCCCAATCAGCGCAGATGCTCGAGCTCGCGAGGGAAAAGCCGAGCGCTCTCCTGTGCATGGAGCGGGAGCCCGCGCATTGTCATCGAACCTTGCTGCTGAAGGCCGTCGCGCCCGATGCGCAGGTCGTTGACCTGTTCGCCTGACCTGGCGCTCGATTAAT
>DASUCP010000258.1:0-3359 GCA_036275975.1 Sphingomicrobium sp. | reverse complement strand
GCAGTTCGATCGCGGCTACCTGTCGCCGTACTTCATCACCAATCCGGAGAAGATGCAGGTCGAGCTTAGCGACCCCTACATCCTCATCCATGAGAAGAAGCTGTCGAATCTCCAGGCGATGCTTCCGATCCTCGAGGCGGTCGTGCAGAGCGGTCGTCCGCTCCTCATCATCGCCGAGGACATCGAGGGCGAGGCTCTGGCGACGCTCGTCGTCAACAAGCTTCGCGGCGGCCTCAAGGTCGCGGCGGTGAAGGCTCCAGGCTTCGGCGATCGCCGCAAGGCGATGCTTGAGGACATTGCGATTCTCACCGGCGGCGAGATGATCAGCGAGGATCTCGGCATCAAGCTCGAGAGTGTCACGCTGAACATGCTCGGCCAGGCCAAGCGCGTCACGATCGACAAGGACAACACGACGATCGTCGACGGCAACGGCACCAAGGAGAACATCGAGGGCCGTGTCGGCGCAATCCGCCAGCAGATCGACACGACCACGTCCGACTATGACCGTGAGAAGCTGCAGGAGCGGCTGGCGAAGCTCGCCGGCGGCGTTGCGGTGATCAAGGTCGGCGGCGCCACGGAGATCGAGGTGAAGGAGCGCAAGGACCGCGTCGACGACGCTCTCCATGCGACCCGCGCCGCGGTCGAGGAAGGCATCGTTCCGGGCGGCGGCACTGCGTTGCTCTACGCGATCAAGGCGCTCGACGGCCTCAAGGGCGCCGACGACGACCAGACCCGCGGCATCGACATCATCCGCAAGGCGCTCCAGTCGCCGGTGCGGCAGATCGCCGAAAACGCGGGCCATGATGGCGCGGTCGTTGCGGGCAAGCTGCTCGACAGCAACGACCCGACGCTCGGCTTCAACGCCCAGACGGAGAAGTATGAGAACCTGGTCAAGGCCGGGGTGATCGACCCGACCAAGGTCGTTCGTGCTGCTCTCCAGGACGCGGCTTCGGTCGCCGGCCTCCTCATCACCACCGAGGCGACGATCGCCGAAGTGCCCGAGGATAAGCCGGCTCCGGCCATGGCCGGCGGCGGAATGGGCGGGATGGACTTCTAAGAAGTCAGACCGTCAGTCCGATGAATTGGAAGGGCTGGAAGCATTCGCTTCCGGCCCTTCTTCTTTCTGGGCCATGCCGTTCAGCATGTCCTCCGCGTCGTTCAGCTGGGCGGATTGCTCGGCCGTCGGCGCCGGCGGCTCGTCCTTGTGGCACGCGGCGGCGAGCAGGAATACGCAGAGGAATACAACTCTCACTCGGCCAAAATAGCACTTTGGCCGAACACAAAAAAAGGGCCGCCCCGAAGGACGGCCCTTCCATTTTCAGGAAGCTTTAGAGCTTACTTGTTCTCGGTCGTGTTCGAAACGGCGTTCGAAGCATTGTCGACGGCATTGCCGGCGTTCTCGACGGCGTTGCCGGCGGCGTTCAGAGCGTTGTCAGCGGACGCAGTCGCGTTCTCGCTGGCGGCGTTGACGTCATACTCGGCGTTGTTCTCGACCGCAGTCTCGTTCGCCGCATTGTTCGCGGCGTTGTTCTTGTTGCAGGCGGTCAGACCAAGCGCGAGCACCGCGGCGGTCACAATGGCAACCTTCTTCATGAATCTTCCACTCCCTTCAAAAGTGCCCCTGGGGTGGGCACAGCCCCGGCCTTCGATGCGAGTCGCAAGGCCAGACCGGCGGCAATAGCTGCAATCCCGACTCGGGCACAAGGGATTATTTCAAAAGGTCGAATTGACCATATAAAGATATCTTTATATCCTTATTTGGTGAGTGCCGCACTTCCGCTTGCCGACCGATTCCAGGCGCTTGCCGACCCGACTCGGCTGCGCATCGTCGCGCTCCTGCGGCTGATGGAGCTGTCGGTGGGTGAGTTGGCGCAGGTGCTCGGCCAAAGCCAGCCGCGGGTATCGCGCCACCTCAAGATCTTAGCCGACGCGGGCGTGCTGGAGCGACGCAAGGAAGGCAGCTGGGTGTTCCTGACGCTCGGGGATCCCGAACGCGTCGACCCGATGTTCGAGCTGGTCGACGTCTGGGCCGATCCCGCGACCGAGACGCTGTTCGCATCCGATGCCGCGCGGATCGAGTCGATCAAAGCCGACCGCGCAGAAGCAGCAAACCGCTATTTCGCCGGTCATGCGGAGGTGTGGGACCAGATCCGCTCGCTGCACGTCGCCGAAAGCGAAGTCGAAAGCGCCATCGATGCCGCGCTCGGTCTTCGCCCGCTTGGCCGGCTCGTCGACGTTGGAACGGGTACCGGGCGCATGATCGAGCTGTTCGGCCCGCGTGCAAGCCAGGCGATCGGCATCGACCGTTCATCCGACATGCTCCGAGTTGCCAGAGTGAAACTTGAAGCCGCGGGCATTTCATCCAGCCTGCGCCAGGGCGACATGTACGCGCTTCCGCTCGCGGACCAGAGCGCCGACACGATCGTCATCCACCAGGTGCTCCACTATGCTCACTCGCCCGCAACGGCGATCGCCGAAGCAGCGCGAGTGCTCGCACCGGGAGGGACGTTGCTCGTCGTCGATTTCGCCGCCCACGAGCGCGAGGAGCTGCGCGAGCGGGACGCCCACATCCGCCTGGGCTTCGATGACGAGGTGATGGCCGGTTGGTTCGCTTCGGCCGGCCTGGACGTGGACGAGATCCGGCATCTCGAAGGCGGCGAGCTGACAGTCACGCTGTGGCGCGGAGTGAAGGCGGCAATCCCGCAGCGGAGGGCGGCGTGAACGCTTTCGAGCACCTCCAGCGGCACCTCCCGCTTTTCGCGGAGGCGCGCGGCGATATCCAGGTCAGCTTCGAATTCTTCCCGCCCAAGACGGAGAAGATGGAGCAGACGCTATGGGAGTCGATCAAGACCCTGGAGCCGCTTCAACCGCGTTTCGTGTCCGTCACTTATGGCGCAGGCGGCTCGACCCGCGAACGCACCCACGCGACCGTTGAACGGATACTCAAGGAAACGCCGCTCACCCCCGCGGCGCACCTGACGTGCGTCGGAGCGAGGCGCGACGAGATCGACGCGATCGCCTGCGATTATTGGGACTTGGGCGTGCGCAACATCGTCGCGCTTCGCGGCGATCCGCCGGAGCCGGGAACGAAGTACCAGCCGCATCCGGATGGCTATCGCGATGCAGCAGAGCTGGTCGCGGGACTCAGAGCCGTCGCGCCATTCGACATCTCAGTTGCGGCTTACCCGGAGGTGCATCCGGATTCGTCGACACGGGCCTTCGATCTCGAGAATCTGAAGCGGAAGGTGGACGCAGGCGCGAGCCGTGCGATCACGCAATTCTTCTTCTCGCCCGATTGCTTCTTCCGCTTCCGCGACGAGGCGGCGGCCGCAGGCATCGACGCGGAGATCGTCCCAGGG
>DASUCP010000257.1:0-4657 GCA_036275975.1 Sphingomicrobium sp. | reverse complement strand
GGCGTCCTCGCCTTCCTGCCGCGGATAGCGGGCCAAGTCGTCCTTGTCGTTGAATTGGGTCGGATTGACGAAAATCGTGGCAGCCACGCTGTCCGCTCGGCGTTTCGCCTCTTCCACGAGGGCCATGTGGCCGGCGTGGAGCGCGCCCATGGTCGGGACAAGCGCCAGCGAGTCCGAGATCTGGGCGCGCGCGCGTGCCAATTCTTCACTGCTGCGAACGGTTTGCACGGGCCGCTAGCCTCGGGTAATTTGTTAACCGGGGCGGCGTTTCGGGGCCGCGGGGGAAAAGATCAAGCATGAGCCAGCCGCATTTCATTGTCTTCGCCAACGAAAAGGGCGGGACCGGCAAGTCCACCACCGCGGTCCATGCCGCGATTGCGCTCGCCGCATCGGGGCATCGGGTCGGAGCACTCGACCTCGACGGTCGCCAGCGGACCATGACGCGGTACCTCGAGAACCGCGACGCGACGATGCGCCGGCTCGGCAAGGAGCTGCCGTGCGCCGCGTACGAAGTGCTCGAGGACCACAGCGAGGAAGGATTTGCCGCAGCGACGGGTCGTCTCGGAGAAGAAGCCGACGTGATCGTCGTCGACACACCGGGCCGCGACGACGCGATCGCCAAGGCGGCGATCCTTCGCGCCGACACCCTAGTCACACCGATGAACGACAGCTTCGTCGATCTCGATCTCATCGGCCAGGTCCACCCCGAGAATTACAAGGTCACGAAACCAAGCTTCTATGCCGAGCTCATCTGGGACAGCCGGACCGCGCGCGCCAAGCAGACCGGCAAGAGCGTGGACTGGGTGGTGCTCAGGAACCGCCTCCAGCACATCGAATCGCACAATTTGAAGCGCGTCGGCGCTGCGCTCGACGAGCTTGCCCGCCGCGTCGGCTTCAGGGTCATTCCTGGCCTTGGGGAGCGAGTAATCTACCGCGAACTTTTCCCCAAGGGCCTCACGCTGCTCGACCTGCAACAACTCGGCGAGGTCGGAATGGCCCACATCACCGCCCGGCAGGAGCTTCGCGAGATGATCGCGGGCCTTGGGATTCCCGGCCAGGAAGAACAAAAGCTGGCCGCAACCGGTTGAGGGATGTGCTCCTGCGAAGGCAGGAGCCCAGATTCTCTTTCTTGGACTGGACCCCGCCCTTCGGCGGGGTACAAGCGCCGGCGAGATGACCCATCAATTCAACCCCACCATTCTTCGTGAATATGACATCCGCGGAATCGTCGGCGACACCCTCGACGAAGCGGATGCCTATGCGCTCGGCCGTGCCTTTGGATCGAAGGCGCACGGCGAGGGTGCCCGGACGATTGCCGTCGCCCGCGACGGCCGCACTCACTCTGGAATGCTCGAAGCCGAGCTGATTCGGGGACTCACTGACGGCGGGATCAATGTGATGCAGGTCGGCATGGGGCCTTCGCCCATGCTCTATTTCGCGACGCACTATCTCGATGTCGACGGCGGGATCCAGGTCACGGGAAGCCACAACCCGGCCAACTACAATGGCTTCAAGCTGCTGCTGAAAGGCCGCTCGGTCTTTGGGGCCGAGATCCAGGAACTCGGCCAGCGCGCGGCTTCCGGTCACTGGACCGACGGCCACGGCACCGTCGAGGAAGTCGATATCCGCGAAGCCTATGTCGACCGGTTGCTTCAGGGCTTTTCAGGTAACGCGTTCCGCGTCGGCTGGGATGCGGGAAACGGAGCTGCCGGACCGATCGTGGACATGGTGGTCGATCGCCTTCCAGGCCATCACCATGTGATCTTCAGCCAGGTCGACGGGACCTTCCCCAATCACCACGCAGACCCGACGGTCGAAACGAACCTTGCGGATCTCAAGGAGCTCGTTGCGCGAGAGCAACTTGATTTCGGCATCGCGTTTGACGGCGACGGCGACCGCATCGGCGCGGTCGACGGCAAAGGGCGGGTGATCTGGGGCGACCAGCTGCTGATGATCCTCGCCGAGCCGGTGCTGAAAGAGCAGCCCGGCGCCACGATCATCGCCGACGTCAAGGCGAGTCAGACGTTGTTCGACCGGGTCGGCCAAATGGGCGGGTCGCCGCTGATGTGGAAGACCGGGCACAGCCTCATCAAGTCGAAGATGAAGGAAACGGGCGCGCCGCTCGCCGGCGAAATGAGCGGGCATATCTTCTTCAAGCACCGCTGGTACGGCTTCGACGATGCGCTCTACGCGGCGGTTCGCCTCATCGAAGCCGTGAGCGCGAGCGGCAAGAGCCTCACCGAGCTGAAAGACGAAATGCCGCGCGCCGTTGCGACGCCGGAGCTTCGGTTTCAGGTCGAAGAAAGCCGCAAATTCGCGATCATCGAGGAGGTCCGCGAACGCCTTTCGGCGGACGGCGCGAAGGTCGATGCGACCGACGGCGTTCGTGTCAGCACGAGCGACGGCTGGTGGTTGCTCCGTGCGTCGAACACGCAGGATGTGCTCGTCGCCCGCGCCGAATCCGCCGAGCAGGCAGGGCTTGACCGGCTAATCGCCCAGATCGACGATCAGCTTGCGAAGTCAGGCGTGGAGCGCGTGGAAGCGGTTCACTAGTCGCGCCACCGTGACGGCGCCCCGCCGTTGCTGTATTGAGAACTCCATGCTGGACCAGACGTCCGCATGCCGAAGCGAGCACGAACGGCTCCAACTGATGTTCGAGCATGCGCCGGGATTCATGGTGCTTCTGGAAGGCCCCGAGCACAGGATCGTTCTCGCCAACGAGGCTTTCGCCGAACTCGTCGGCAAGCGCGAACTGATCGGCAAGCCGCTTGCGGACGCGCTGCCCGAATTCACCGATCAGGGCGTGGACGAAATCCTCGTCGGCGTGGGCTATTCGGGCGAGCCTTTCGTCGGGCACGGGATGTCGCTTCGGATCGTGAGGACGGACGGGTCCCTCGAAGAGGTGCTCGTCGATCTGATCTTCCAGCCGCTGCCGGCGACTGCGGACCGGCCTTCGGCGATCTTCATCCAGGGCAACAACGTCACGGACGATCGAAGGGGCGAGGCGATCCGCAACGCCCACAGCAAGGTGCTAGAGCTCGCGATCGGCGATGCTCCGCTTCAGGCCACGCTCACCGAATTGATCCGCATAGTCGAATCGACTTCGCGGACCGGTGTGCTTGGCTCGATCCTCCTGCTCGACGAGGACGGGAAGCATGTTCGTACCGGCGCGGCGCCGAGCCTTCCCGAGCTTTACTGCGCCGCCATCGACGGATCGGAGATCGGTCCATGCGCAGGATCGTGCGGAACGGCGGCCTATCTTGGTGCGGCCGTTTTCGTGTCCGACATCGCGACCGATCCCTTGTGGGCGGACTACAAGGAGATCGCCCTTGCCTGCGGCCTCCGCGCCTGCTGGTCGACGCCGATCCTCACGCGTGGCCGCAAGGTGCTCGGCACCTTCGCGATGTACCATCGCGAAGCCCGCGAGGCGACCGTCAGGGACCTGATGCTGGTCGATCTGATTACCCAGACCGCCGCTTTGGTCATCGACCGGGAGCAGGCCCACAAGGCGCTGCAGAATATCGTGGCCCGCGCGCCCGAAGCTCAACTTTCCTCATAACAGTCCGCCTGGCCGAAGCTGCGTTGTGCGAGGATCATCGCAGCCACCACGCACGCGCTGAACAATGCGCCCTCGAGCGCGCTCGTTACGAGACGCGTGACGGGGCCGACCCCGCCTTCGCCAAAAAGGATGCCGATCTGGTCAAGACGAAGCCGCGAATCGGGAAAGGTCCGGGCGAGGAGGTCGAGGCTTCCGGCCATCAGGCGCCCGCCTACGAGGGCAATCACCAGCCCGGCCATGGCGCCGCTGCCGGCGGCAAGAGCAGCGCTCCGTCGCAGCCGCGCCCAACCGGCTCGAAACGCTAACCATGCGGCTAGCCCCACTGCTGCACCGAGCAGCACGCCTTCGGTGGCTCCGGTGATTCCCGCCGGCGCGTGGCCGAAGAGCAAAGTGAATGCATCGAGGCCGAGCAGCTTCACGACCGCGCCGACGATGAGTCCTCCGAGCGCGCCGCCGACGATGTTTCCCCACCATTTGCGGCCCGCGGCGCGGTTCCCGAGCACAATCCCGAAGCTCACTCCCGCCCCTCCCATGAGGGCGACCGCGATCGTCACGCAGAGAATGACGAGGAGCACCGATATGCCGCCGACGCCGGAGTGGGCCGGACCGGATGCTGCGGCGAAGCCGTAGATCAATCCGCCCACGAAGCCCGCAATTCCGCCGCCTAGCGTTCCCGCTGCACCGAGCAGCAGCACATCGCGCCATGCGGAGCGCCGTTCCGAGCGAGCCGGCGTCACATTGCCTTCGATGGGGGCAATAAAACGATACCCGTGCTTCGGCACCGTCTCGATGAAGCGTGGACGCGCAGCGTCGTCGCCAAGCTGGCGGCGCAGGGTCTTGATGCACTGGGTCAGCGCCTCGTCGGTGACCGGCACGCCGCGCCAGACTTCGTCGAGGAATCGGTCCTTCGACACCAAGCGGCCCCGTTCCTGCACCAGTAGGGCCAGCGCATCGAGGTAGCGGCTGTTGAGCTCCTGCGGCTCGCCGTCACGCAGCAGCCGGCGGTCAGCGGCGTCGAGTTCGAAACGGTCGAAGCGGAAGGTCGCGGACGTCACTTTTCAGGAGGACCTCAGGACTTGCTCATGCCGCTCACCGGCA
>DASUCP010000256.1:0-7454 GCA_036275975.1 Sphingomicrobium sp. | reverse complement strand
GCACAGCACATTGTTGTCGGTAAGCGACGCATCGAGCGTCTTCTTCTCGTGCGTGTAGCGCGCGCCGAGCGTCAACTTCAGTCGACCATCCGGCGTGATCGAGAAGATATTGTGGGTGAAAATGGCGAAGTTGTTGCTCTTCTGGTTGTAGAGGTCGTCCAGCGCCGCGCCGTTCAGCGTCGCGTTGAGGAACGGCGCTCCGCCGGCAAAGATCGCGAGGTTTGAAAAGCCGCTGTTTGTAAATGGCGCCCCGGCGAACGGCCCAAGCCGGGCGAAGGCGGCGAGGACCGACTGGTTAGATGGCGAGAGCGCGGGCAGGATCGCTCCGGCGACCGCAGGGTTGAAGCAGGTCGGCGACGCGCCGGGCGCGAGAAGGCTGGCAGGCGCGCCGTTGGCAACGAAGTTCGCCGCTACGAGGCAGTTCGCATAAGTGGCGTAGTCGCTGCCGTAAGCCAAGTTGTCGCGAAGCGTCAGCTTCTCGTTCGCGTAGTAACCGCCGATCAGCCAGTCGAGACGGTTGTTCCAGGTGTTGCCCTGGAGCCTGAGCTCCTGCGTGAAGGTCCTGAACTTGTTGAAGGCCGTGCCATTGTCATCGCGGTACAGGATGTCGAGGTTGTTGAAGTCGGCGTCCTGGCCGCGGGTGTATTTGTTGTAGCGGTAGGCCGTGATCGACGTGAGCTCGCCCCAGCCAAAATCGTTCACCAGCTCGCCGGAGATGCCCCAGTCCGTGACGTCTGAACGGTAGCTTCTTCCAGGGGTGATCGAGACCTTCCGCTGGAAGGGGCTGTCCTCGATGACGCCGCCAAGGGCGCGCTCGATGAGTGCGATTGTCGAAGGAAGCTCGACGACTCCGCCCCGCCCGTTGGTGACGGTGTTGTGGGCCGGAAGAAACGGCGCAGCGCAGCATTCCTCATTTTGCTTCGAATAATCGGCGATCAGCCGGAACGAGAGGTTGTCGCTCGGCTGGAACAGCATCTGGCCGCGCAGGCCCCAGCGGTCGCGGTCGTTGACGCGCCGGCCCGAGATGACGTCTTTCAGGAAGCCGTCGCGCTTGTCCCACACGCCGTCCAGCCTGAGCGCCACGGAATCACTGACCGGTCCGGTCGCGCTCGCCTGGACTCGCCAGAAGCCATAATTGCCGGCGTCGAGCTGGCCGCTGACTTCGGGGGTGAAGCGCGGCTTCGCGGTGATGATCGAGATGAGGCCCGCCGACGTGTTGCGGCCGAACAGGGTTCCCTGCGGCCCCCGCAGGACCTCGATCCGATCCAGAGGACCGAGGTCGGTAAGTCCGAGGCCGGTACGCGACCGGTAAACTCCGTCGATAAAGAGGCCGACCGAGCTTTCGAGACCTGGGTTGTCGCCGACGGTCCCCACGCCGCGGATGCGGGCAACCGCCGCTCCGGCTTCCGACGAGGTGGAAGAGACGAGGAGCGACGGCGCGACCTGGTTGAGCTGACGAATGTCGGTTGCGCCGGTATTGCGCAGGTTCTCCGCAGTGACTGCGCTGACGGCCATCGGCACGTCGGAAAGCGCCTGGTTGCGGCGCGTGGCGGTGATGACGATGTCGCCGGTGTCGACCGGCTGCTGCTGACGCGCCTGATCCTGGACCGCAGCGCCCTCGGTGGCACCGGGCGTAGGTTTCGCAGTCTGCTTGTCGGTATCGGTGTTCGATTGCGAGGTAGGCTGGGCGATCGCTGGAGTGGCAACGGCAAACAGGCCTGCCGAAAGCAGCCACGCGGACTTGCGCATCATCATGTCTCTCCCCCTCGGGCGCACGCACCCGGTCGGGAAGAGGCTAATCCCGAACAGTAATCAAAGGAAGCGATTGCGCGCGCGCAACGACCACAATGCCTTACTGCTGAAGCAATTTGGCAACAGAAGTGTAAGTAGCGATTGTGAGCCCGGATCCCGGATCAAGTTCGGGATGACTCGTACGCGGTTATTTCGGCGCGAGGACCATCAGCATTTGGCGGCCTTCCATGCGGGGATGGGCCTCGATCTTGGCCATGTCGGCGGTCTGCTCCTGCACCCGGCGGAGCACCGCCATGCCAAGCTCGCCATGCGCCATCTCGCGACCGCGGAAGCGCATGGTGACCTTCACCTTGTCGCCTTCCTCGAGGAATTCGAACACCTTCTTCATCTTGGTGTCGTAGTCATGGTCGTCGATATTCGGACGCATCTTGATCTCCTTGATCTCCTGCGTCTTCTGCTTCTTGCGCTGTTCGGCGGCCTTCTTCTGCGCCTCATACTTGTAGCGCCCGATATCGAGGAACTTGGCGACGGGCGGATCGGCATTGGGAGAGATCTCGACCAGATCGAGTCCCGCTTCCTGCGCCTGCTCGAACGCTTCGCGCGTATACATCACGCCCAAATTCTCGCCGTTCTCATCGATCACCCTGACCTTCTGGGACTGGATGAACTCGTTGTAGCGAGGGCCGGACATCGGCGGCGGCGGCGCCATCGAACGGCGCGGATAGGGCGGTGGTATAGCAGCGTCTCCAATATTGTTGTTGGTCAAGTGCGAGTTAGGCACTCCGAAGCGCGATGAAAAGTCCGCGCGAGCGAATCCGAGTCATTTTTGCCGCAAGCTGTGGCGCGGAGTCGTCAGGATGCGCGGAGCTCCAGATGGATGAGCGGGTATGGGCGCCCGTCGCGATCGGTCTCCGAGCGTCCGACGACTCGAAAGCCGCGATTGACGTAAAAGGCGACGGCGTTCGCCGCCTGCTCGTTCGCATCGACGGTCAGGTTAGGGTTCAGGGACCAGGCGTGGTCGACGAGCAGCGTGCCATAACCCTGCCCGTGGACGGCGGCATCGACGAACAAGGCATCGATTGCGCTTCCGTCCATCGCCATGAATCCCATCACCCGACCGGTGTCATCGGTCGCCAGCCAAAGCTCCGCATTCGGCAGGAACTGCTCGGCAACGATCACGTCGATGTGGAGGCGGTCTTCGGTCGTGAGAAATCCATGCGTCGCGTCGACCGCCGATCGCCAGATCTCCAGCGCTCGCGGCACATCCGCCGGAGTGCCGCGGCGGATTCTCACTGCAGGTCTGGCGGCACGGCCTCGTCACGGACCATAGCGACCGCCTCGTCGACGCTCATCATCTTCTGGTGCTCGTCGCTGCCGAGGCGTCGGATCGCGACGGTGCCTTCTTCCGCCTCACGCTTGCCGACCACCAGGAGCAGTGGAACCTTGGCGAGCGAGTGCTCGCGCACCTTGTAATTGATCTTCTCGTTACGAAGATCGGTCTCGACGCGGATGCCGGCGGCGGCGAGCTTCGCCGCGACTCCGCCCGCATAAGCGTCAGCGTCGCTGACGATCGTCGCGACCACGGCCTGCACCGGGGCGAGCCAGAGCGGGAACTTGCCTGCGTAGTGTTCGATCAGGATCCCGATGAACCGCTCGAAGGTCCCCAGGATGGCTCGGTGGAACATCAGCGGATGGTGCTTCTCGCCGTCCTCGCCGATGTACACCGCGCCCAACCGTTGCGGCATCTGCGGGTCGAGCTGGTGCGTTCCGCACTGCCACGTCCGGCCGATCGCGTCGGTCAGGTGGAACTCGAGCTTGGGTCCGTAGAATGCGCCCTCGCCCGGTAGGATTTCGTACTTGAGTCCCGTCTCTTTGAGCGCCGTCTCGAGGTCCGCCTCGGCGCGATCCCACTCCTCGTCGGTGCCGATGCGCTGGTCGGGCCGCGTGGCGAGCTTCACCTGATAATCGGGAAAGCCGAGGTCGCGGTACACACTGTCGAGCAGCGCGCAGAAATTCTTCGTCTCTTCGACGATCTGCTCGTGAGTGCAAAAGATGTGGGCGTCGTCCTGCGTAAACTGGCGCACCCGCATGATCCCATGCAACGCACCGTGCGGCTCGTTCCGATGGCAGCAGCCGAACTCGGCCAGCCGAAGCGGAAGCTCCCGGTAACTCGTGATGCCCTGCTTGAAGACCTGGATGTGCGCCGGGCAATTCATCGGCTTCAACGCCATCAGCTCGGCGTCGCCCGAGATGACCGGCTTGCCTTCCTCGGTCGACGGAATTTCGTCGGGCACGACGAACATGTTCTCGCGGAACTTGCCCCAGTGTCCTGACAGGACCCACAGCTTTGAATCAATCAGCTGGGGAGTCTTAATCTCTCGGTAGCCCGCGGCATCGAGCCGGCGGCGCATGTAGGCTTCGAGCTGGCGCCAGATGACCCACCCCTTCGGGTGCCAGAAAACGCTTCCATGCGCCTCCGGCTGGAGGTGGAACAGGTCCATCTCAGCACCGATCTTGCGATGATCTCGCTTGCCGGCCTCCTCGAGCCGCACGAGATACGCATCGAGCTGCTTCTTGTTGAGCCACGCTGTCCCGTAGATGCGCGAGAGCATCGGGTTCTTGGGGTCGCCGCGCCAATAAGCGCCCGACACGCGCGTCAACTTGAACGCGCTTGGATCGAGCTTGCCGGTCGAAGCGAGGTGGGGACCACGGCAGAGGTCGATCCACGCCTGATCGCCTTCGCCTGTCCGGTACATTGTGATGGTCTCACCCTCGGGCAGCTCCATCACCCATTCGGCTTTGAACCGTTCCCCCTGCTTGTCGAACAGTGCGCGCACGTCTTCCCGGCTCCAGACCTCGCGGACGAGCGCTTTGTCGGCGGCGATGATGCGCCGCATCTCCTCCTCGATTGCGGGCAGCTCCTCCTCCGTGAAGGGGCCGTGCTCGGGCATCGGGGCGAAATCGTAGTAGAACCCGTCGTCAGTCGCCGGGCCGAACGTAATCTGCGTCCCGGGAAAGAGATTCTGCACCGCCTCGGCGAGGACGTGGGCATAATCGTGGCGGACGAGCTCGAGCGCGTCCTTCTCGTCGCGGGAGGTGATCAGCGCGAGACTCGCGTCGCCCTCGAACGGACGCATGATGTCCCGCATTTCGCCGTCGACCTTGGCGGCGAGCGCTGCCTTGGCGAGACCCGGACCGATCGCCGCAGCGACATCCGCCGGCGTCGAGCCCTCCGGCATCTCCTTCACCGAACCGTCGGGGAGAGCGATCTTGAACATCTTGGTCATTGCGCATCGCATCTAGCGATGCGCTCGCCGCCTCTCAACCGCGCCGAGCAGCGTCCTGATCACGCCAAGTAGGTAAAGCTTGCTTGACAGTTCGGCCACAATCTCGTAAAGCTCGCTTGACTAATAGAGAAGGAAGCTTGACATGGTCAATCGCACCGCGGCGTGGAAGCGCTACAATATGCGCGTCATCTGGTTCAGCTTGGCTTACGCAATATTCCTCATCGCCGCCGTCTACGGGTTCAAGCATCACCTGCTGAGCGGTCCAGCAGCCTTCGTCGCCGCCCTACTTCCCGCGCTTGCGGTCATCGGCATCTTTGCAGCGATGGGGCGCTACCTGGTCGAAGAGCAGGACGAGTACGTCCGAATGCTCATGGTTCGGCAATCGCTGTGGGCGAGTGGGTTCGCCTTGAGCGCCGCCACGATCTGGGGATTCCTGCAGAACTTCGGGCTTCTCGGACCCATCGACGGCTACTGGATCGTAGTCGCCTGGTACTTCGGCCTTGGCATTGGCGGCATCGCAAACAAGGTGAATCTAGGCGCGGCCGGCTGCTGATGGAGAACCGTCTCCGAGTGCTCCGCGCCGAGCGCGCGTGGAGCCAGCAGGACCTTGCCGGCCGCCTCGAAGTCTCGCGCCAAAGCATCAACGCCATCGAGACCGGCAAATACGATCCGTCGCTTCCGCTCGCTTTCCGCATCGCCGAGCTGTTCGACCTGCCGATCGAAGATATTTTCGTCTCGCCGTCGCGCCGCAGCTCTAAGGCGATTTAGCCCTCGCCCAAGTCCGAAATGTCCCAGTCAAGCGACAGTCGGCCCGTGTTCGACCGTTGAACGGCGACGCCCACTGAACGGAGCTTCTGTTCAACCTCATCCGCATCATCGCCGCGGCCGTTGATCAGCACTGCCAGATTGAGCCGTCGCGCAGCCCAGGCGGCAATCTCGAGAGCGGCCGGCCTGTCGTCGGCATTCTCGATTGAGGGGAGCGGAAGGGCAGGCGGGATCAGGACGATCTTCCACTCGGGCTCGACGGCAGCAATTCGCCGTTCGAGTTCTCGATAGGTGGCAAGGCTCCCCGCCGGCAGCCGCGCCATGCTTACTTGCGCAGTCTTGTGGTTGGTATCGACGAGGACCTGATCTGGATCGACCCCGCCGACAATTGCAAGCTCGTGGGCGATTCGAGCGGCGGTGCGCTGAGAGACCGCCGTCGTCGTCTTGCCCAAATCGAGAGCAGCGGTATCGCCGTCGGACGTGCGGACCTGATCGACCGTCACCGAGACCGCCTGCCCGAGACGCTGGGCGAGCCGCCGCGCGACAGATCGATCCACCGCACGTCGATACCCCGGAGTGAGGACGGTCGCGTCAACCTCGATCGGATTGGCGTTGAAATCCATCTCGAGCTCGCTCACGCGCGCTTGCGGGCCGAATGCTTCGACGACCGCCGACTTGGCTTCGCTCGTGGCCAGCGCCTCCCATGCGATTTTCTTGAGCGCAATGCCCAACGGGATTGCGAGCACGAGCAGGCTGCCGACGAGCAGAAGAAGCTGGAGTCGCGTATGACGCGGCGAAAGATCGGTCGCAAAGCCGTAAAGCCGCGCAAGCGCCGCTGCTGCCGCGGCAATTGTCATCAGGTTCGTGAAGAACAGCAGCGATGATCCGCGCAGTACGGCCCAGTTCGCGGTTGCGATTCCGAAGCCCATCACCGCCAACGGCGGCATCAGGGCGGTGGCGATCGCGACTCCGACGATCGCGCCATGCCGCCCGCGAATGACGGCATAAGCGCCGGCGAAACCGGCGAGCAACGCGACGAGCAGGTCGAAGAGATTGGGACGAGTCCGCGAGGCTATCTCGGAGGTGACGGTCTGGATCGGCGACAGCAGGACAATCGCCGCGCAAAAGCCCCCGCCGAGCAGAATACCCGCTGCAAGGGCCGTCAATGCTCGTCTGATTTCCGCAGTATCGAAGGTGGCGACGCCAAAGCCTGCGCCTATGATCGGCCCCATCAGTGGGGAAATCAGCATTGCGCCAATGACAATGGCCGGGGACGAGAGAAGAAGCCCGAGAATCGCAATGCCCGCTGAGAGGATGGTCATCACGGCGAAGTGCGCGGACCAACCCGCATCCTCGCGAACGCGGACGATGACTTCTTCATGATCGACGCGGGAGGCCACTTCCTGCTGCCACCAATGCGAGATAGGTTGCACGCGGAATCTCCGGTCGCGAGATGTCGCTTCCTTAGGCCTCAACGCTGCCGAGCGCCTCGTCGAGAATTGCCTCGGCGCGAAGGAACAGCTGGGTGTCGATCACCACGCCCGAGGCGGCAGCATTCTCGCGCACCTGCTCCGGCCGCGACGCGCCGATGATCGCCGACGCGACGTTCGGCTCGCGAAGGACCCACGCTAGGGCGAACTGCGGAAGGGT